>CABXBY010000001.1 GCA_902510655.1 uncultured Bacteroidota bacterium
TGGAAGTTCTTTTACTTTTGAAGTAGCACAAAAGAATGGAATTCCTTATAGTATTATTAATAGAGCAAAAAAGAAGATCGAAAGAGGAAAAGTAAGATTTGATGCAACTATAGCCAAATTACAAAAACAAAGAGTCCAATTAGACAAAACAGCCAGTTCTCTAAAAGACGAAGAAGATAAGTTTAAAAAAGAAAACGAAAAACTTAATTTAACTAACGATAAAATTAAATCTAAACTTATAAATTATCAGGAGCTTTTTGATTCAAATCAAAGAATGATTACTGTTGGTAATAAGTTAAATGATATTTCTGAAAGATATTTTAACAATGGTAAAAAAAGAATACTTATTTCAGAATTATTAAACTTAGTTGACACATTAAATTCTAAAAGAAAAAAAACCAACTTTTCGAAAGCAAAACTTGAAAAAAAGAAAATAAAAAAAACTAAAGAAGTTTTAGATAAAGAACTTCATTCAATTAGAAAAGAAAAGAAAAAAAACAAACTAAAACCTATTAAAAAACAATTCAATATTGTTTTTAAAGTTGGTGATAAAGTGAAAATTGAAGGAAGTTCAACTGTAGGAGTTATTGATAATATTGAAAAAAATAACGCAATAATTAATTACGATACATTTACAACAAAAACTAACATAAGTAAATTAGAATTTGTAAAATGAAAGAAGAAATTGTTAAAATAGTTTACTTTGATGGCATATGTGGAATGTGCGACTGGTTTGTCAATTTACTTGTTAAAATAGATTATAATAAGAATTTAAAATTTTCATCTTTACAAGGTGAATCGGGTCAAGTTTTACTTTCAAATTTAAAGATGGATTTAAATGAATTTAATACTGTTTTATTTAAAATTAATGATCAGGTTTACACAAAGTCTACAGCTGTTTTTAAAATAATTGAAAGTGTTGGAGGTTTTTACAAAATATTTTTAATTTTTAATTTACTTCCAACTAAATTCAATGATTGGTTATATAGTAAGATTGCAAAATACAGATATAAATATTTTGGAAAACTAGATAAGTGTGATATATCTAAGTTTAATGTACCAGGTCAATTTATAGATTAATTTTTATAAGAATTTATAGAATTACTTGTATAGTTTATTTATAAGTAAATAATCAACTATTACTAATGCTGCCATAGCTTCCACAATAGGCACAGCTCTAGGAACTACACAAGGGTCGTGCCTTCCTTTACCTTTCATTTCTACTTCATTATTATTGGAATCTATTGTTTTTTGAGATTTCATAATAGTTGCAACAGGTTTAAATGCTACATTGAAGTAGATATCCATCCCATTACTAATTCCGCCTTGAATTCCACCAGAATTATTTGTTTTTGTTTTTCCATCAGAGTTAAACGAGTCGTTATGTTGACTTCCTTTTAATTTTGAGCCACTAAAACCACTTCCGTATTCAAAACCTTTAACTGCATTTATTGATAACATGGCTTTGCCAAGTTCAGCGTGTAGTTTATCAAATACAGGTTCACCTAAACCAATTGGACAGTTTTCAATTACACAACTAACCTCTCCTCCAACTGTATCACCTTCTTTTCTAATTTGTTTTATTAAATTTTCCATTTCAACAGCAGTATTTGGATCTGCACATCTAACAGGATTATTTTCAATAGTAGAAAAATCTAATTTTGAATAGTGAGTATCAACCTTAATGTCTCCGACAGAAGATACGTGAGCAGTTATTTTAATCCCTTCTAGTATTTGTTTAGCAATTGCTCCTGCCACTACTCTGCTTGCTGTCTCTCTAGCAGAGCTTCTTCCTCCACCTCTGTAGTCTCTGTGACCATATTTCTTATCATATACAAAATCTGCATGCGAAGGTCTGTAAGTATCTTTTATATGGGAATAATCTTTAGATTTCTGATCTTTATTATGAATTAAAAAACCAATTGGCGTTCCTGTTGTTTTTCCTTCAAAGATTCCACTGTAGAACTGAACAGAATCTTCTTCTTTTCTTTGAGTAACAATAGAAGATTGACCAGGTTTTCTTCTTTGCATTTCACACTCAATAAAATCTAAATCAAGTACTATTCCTGAGGGACATCCATCAATTACACCACCAAGTGCTGGTCCATGAGATTCTCCAAATGTTGTTAGTTTGAATATGTTACCAAATGTATTGCCAGCCATTATTAAATTTTAAACAAAAATAGGTTTAAAATTTTTCATAAAAAAGATTAGCTTATAAAAGGTTATTTCCAATTTTTAAGTTTACTAGTTTGTCCAATTCCAGGGTTAAAAAAATTAGTAGGATCTAATTTTTTATAAAATTCAGTAAGAACAGGCATTGCTTTATATTCGTGACCTACATTATGTTCAGCAGGATATTGTGCTCCTCTTCTATCATATATTTCTAACAATTCTTGTTTTAACTTCTTAGCATCTACCCCTTTTTTTAGAATATAATTATGGTGAAAAACATGGCAAAATAAATGACCGTAATAAAATTTTAGTTCAAGTTTATCATTGATTTCTTTTGGAAGAATTTCGAGCCAGTTTTTTTCATTTCTTGGAAAGGCAATATCTAAAGACATCATTTCTCCAATATTATTTTTATTTAAAGCTTGATATCTTCCAATTGCACTTGCTGAAACATATCTGTGAAGCATTGCTTTTTTTCCTTCATGAGAATTACATATAAAAAAATCACCTTTTTTATCTTTAAAAAAATCTTTAAAATAAACCTCTGCTTCGTTTATTCCATCGTTGGTCATTTCAATTATCCAATGGTGTTCATATTTATCTCTAAAAAGTTCCATTTTTTTAGGCAAATGATTAGGCCAAAAATTACTTAAAAACTGCATTAGTTTGTCAGAAAATTTATCGGGGAGAAATTTAACTTTCTCTGCGATGATATCCACAATTCTTTTGAATTCGAAAAGTGAGGGTAAAAAGTTTGTTCCAAGTCTTTCAATTACTACAAAAGTATCTTTACTGTATTTTTTGGCAGCATCGTAACAATCTCTATGCATATAATCTCCAAGTCTAGGAAGTTCTTTAAAATTGATAAGAATATCTTTTCTTATTTTCCAAAAATCATCTTGATTGTTAGAGCCAACATAAAATACTTTACTTTTTTTAGGAGCCTCATAAGTATCTAGACGTAATGCAAATACAGCAATTTTTCCGGCACTTCCAGAAGCAGAATGTAATAATCTTTTGTCTGCATTAAAACGTGCTGGAGTACTTTGATCAACTCCTCTAACTATCTCAGAGTATTTATCATCGGAAGCTAATTTTTTAGACTTTAAAATATCCGAATTATTATAATTTTTGTTTTCTAAATTAAATAAGATTTCTTCAGGATTAGATCCTAAGTTTATGTCTAACTCATTTACTAATTCTAACTTACCTTCTTTATTGACTTTTGCATACAATGCATATTCAGTGTAGGCTGGACCTCTATGAACTAATGATCCACCAGAATTATTACATACTCCTCCTACTATTGAGGCTCCAATTGATGTAGAACCAATAACAGAATGTGGTTCTTTTCCTAAGGGTTTAAGTTTGTTTTCTAAATCATACAGACTACTTCCAGGAAGAGCAATAATTTGTTTACCATTGTCAATAACTTGAATAGATTTTATTCTTAATGTATTTATAATTACTATTGATCGATCGTAATTCTTTCCAAATGGAGTTGATCCTCCTGTTAAACCGGTATTAGCGGCCTGCATTATTACAATAACGTTTGAATCAACACAAACCTGTAAAACTTTCCACAATTCTAATAGTGTACCAGGCTTAACAACAGCTAATGTTTCTCCCTCTCCATATCGCCAACCTTTACTAAACGGTTCTTTACCCCATTTGCTAGTAATTACATGCTTATCTCTGGTAATTAACTTAAGTTTATTAACAATTTTACTTTTGCTTTCCATTAATATCTATAATATTTAAATATTATATTTGTCAAAGTTAAATTTTATTAAAACTCCAATGAAGAAATATATTTATTTGTTATTAACTTTAATACTCTCATACGGCTGTTCAAACAATACCTTTACTATAAATGCTGAAACAAATCATGATGAAGATTTAAATGTTTTTTTGGTAAAATTAGGAGAAAGTAATTTACCAGTCGTTGTTGATTCAACTAAAGTTTTTGAAGGTAAATTTTCATTTACAGATTCAATTTCTGTCCCAGAAATGCATTACGTAGTTTTTGACAAGCAAAGAGAAAATCTTCCTGTAGTAATTGAACCAGGAACTATAAATGTTAAAGTGTATAAAGACAGTTTAAGAACTTCTAAAGTCCTTGGAACTAAATCAAATGATGATTTTAGTACCTACAAGGCAAAAACTAAAGATTTTTATATTGAATTAAATAAAGTTCAATCTGAAATGAGAAATGCCAGTTTTGCAAGAGACACTCTTCTTCTTAATGATTTAAATAGTCAATTTGAGTCCTTGAAAGATAAGTTAAGAAAATATGAGGAAAGTTTTATTGTAGAAAATAATGATTCCTATTTATCTTCTCTTATTCTTCAAAGAATGCTTATGAATAAAGAGATTGATCTTGAAATAATTGAATCCTATTTTTCACGATTTACTGATATAATAAAAAACACAAAATCTTCTATTGAAATTAAAAACAAAATAGAAGATATGAAAAAAGATAATGAAACTCCCTCTGTTGGTAGTTTAGCTCCGGACTTTACAGGACCAGGCTTATTTGCTGAACCTGTGTCTTTAAGTGATGTTAAGTCTAAAGTAATATTATTAGATTTTTGGGCTTCTTGGTGTGCACCTTGCAGAGTTGAAAACCCTAGTTTAGTTAATTTGAAATCTAAGTATTCTGATAAAGAGTTTCAAATTGTAGGGGTTTCACTTGATAGAGATATGGAATCATGGGTTAACGCAATAGAAAATGATAATATTAAGGATTGGGTTCATATTTCAAATTTAAAATTTTGGGGAGAACCAATAGCCAAACAATATAAGGTTACACAAATGCCTACAACTTTTGTTTTAGATGAATCTAAAAATATAATTGGCATTGATGTTAAGGGCAATGATTTGGCTGAAATGATCGCTAAACAATTAAAATAAACTGTTTTTTTTATCGTAATAAAGTATAATAAATGGAGCTAGTAATAAAAGTACTAACCAAGTTTGATTTATTAGAATAGATGGCTGAATTAGAATTGTAATGATCATTCCAGCTATAGCTCCTCCAAGGTGTGATGAATGACCAATATTCCCAGTGTTTTTTTTCATTCCGTATATTGAATACAAAATATAGCATAAACCAAAAACATATGATGGTAATGGTATTGGAAAAAATATTAAAGCTAGTTTCATTTCTGGAAATAATAATATAGAGGAATAAACAATTCCAGTAACTGCTCCACTTGCACCGACAGCAGAATATAAAACCTGATCTTTATGTTGTTTTAATGTAAAAAAATTACCAAAATAAAGACTTAAAAAATAGATTACTATGTAATAGAACCCTCCAAGTTTCATTAAAATTGCACCAGAAAAAACCCATAAAGTAAATAAGTTAAAAAATAAGTGACTATAATCAGCATGTAAGAATGCCGAAGACCACATCCTGTACTTCTCTCCTTTATTTATTGACTGAATTTGAAATTTATATTTGTTAAAAAAACCTAAATCTTTAAACCCTTTATAGAAAATACACATGTAATTATAATAATTATAAAAAGCATTTTTCAAAAGTATATAAAAAAAAAACCCAGATCTAGTTCCGGTTAAGTTTTTATAATAATTTAAATGTTATTTATGTGAATTAAATTAAAATCAAATAATTATGATAATAATATAATAGATTTGCATTAATGAATTTAATAACAAAATTTTTATTTATCCGTTACTTTTATTTATATCGATTCTGCCCTTTAAATTATTGTATTTTATTTCAGATATAATTTTTTATTTATCATATTACGTAATAGGTTTTAGAAGAAAAATTGTAAGAAAAAATCTTGAA
This sequence comes from uncultured Bacteroidota bacterium, assembly GCA_902510655.1. Taxonomy (GTDB): domain Bacteria; phylum Bacteroidota; class Bacteroidia; order Flavobacteriales; family Flavobacteriaceae; genus MAG-121220-bin8. The sequence goes on from CABXBY010000001.1 coordinate 5,993, forward strand.
TTATCAAAAGTTGCAAAATCAAAGAAAGATTTAATTAGAATTGAAAAAGAATTTTACAGACATTTTACTGATGTGTTTTTTGAAATGTTAAAATTTTATTCAATGTCTCCTGACGAAATGAAAAAAAGATTTTACATCGAAAATCCTGAGATTTTTTATGAATTTGAGAAAAAGAATAAAAGTGTAATGTTTATGACATCTCATTACGGGGGCTTTGAATGGTTTTTGTCTATTACATATCATGTCCCTCAGCTTCCCTTTGCAGTTTACACTCCCCTATCAAATAAAAGTTTAGAAGTACTAATTAAGAAATTTAGATTAAGACACGGCTCAAAATTAATTTCTAGATACGAGGCCGGATCATATATAAAAAAACAACTTAAAGAAAATAAATTGTTTTTATATGGGATGGCAGCTGATCAATCAGCTCAAATTAGGTCTGTAACCTACTGGAAGGAGTTTTTAGGAATTAAGGTTCCTGTTTTCACGGGTTCAGAAAGAATAGCTAAACAACATGACATTCCTGTTGTTTTTGGCAAAGTAGTAAAGGTTAAAAGAGGTCATTATAAGGTAGTTGTAGAATTAATTTCTGAATTTCCAAATGAATATAAAGACTATCAGATTACCGATATATATTTAAATATGCTAGAGAAACAAATAAAAGAAATTCCTGAGTATTATTATTGGACACATAACAGATTTAAACACAAGGATAAAGCGCCAAAAGATTAACTAATTATATTCTTAATCAAAATTTCTATTTCTTTAATTAAATCTGAAGCTTTATCGTTACTCTTAGCTTCACTATAAATTCTAATTATAGGTTCTGTATTAGATTTTCTTAATTGTACCCAGCTGTCTTTAAAATCAATTCTTACTCCATCTATTAAATCAATGTTTTCGTTCTTATATTTTTCAGCAATTTGTCCTAAAATATTATCAACATTTAATGATGGAGAAAGATTTATTTTTTCTTTAAGCATAAAGTATTTAGGAAATGTTTCAAGTAACTTACTAGCAATTAATCCGCGTTCAACATACAATGATAAAAATAAACCAATTCCAACAATAGAGTCCCTACCATAATGACTCTCTGGATATATTACTCCACCATTTCCCTCTCCTCCTATTATTGCTTTACATTTCTTCATTTTATCTACAACGTTAACTTCACCAACGGCACTGTAGTAATGAACTTGATTATGTTTTTTGGTAATATCATTTAGAGCTCTGGATGAAGACAAATTAGAAACAGTTGAACCCGGTGTTTTAGAAAGTACGTAGTCAGCACAAGCAACAAGAGTATTTTCTTCTCCAAATAATCCACCATCTTCACATACAAACACTAACCTGTCTACATCAGGATCTACAGCAATACCTAGATCAGCATTACATTCAATAACCTTTTTTGACAGTTCTGTTAGATTTTTTTTTAATGGTTCTGGGTTATGTGGAAAATCTCCATTTGGTTCACAATAAAGTTTGATAACTTCAATATTTAATTCCTTTAAAAAATCAGGAACAATTAATCCTCCAGTAGAATTTACAGCATCTACTACTACTCTAATTGTTTTTGATTTAATTTTTTCTACATCAACTAAATTCAAATTTAGAACAGATTCTATATGTTTTTTCATTGAATCTTTATACTTAGAAATCTTACCTAGTTCATGAACATTTGAAAAAATAAATTTTTTTGATTCAGAAATTTTAACAATTTTTTCTCCTTCAGAAGAATTTAAAAACTCTCCATTTTCATTTAATAATTTTAAAGCATTCCATTCAGTAGGATTATGACTTGCAGTTATAATGATTCCTCCTTGAGCTTTATGTTGCTTTACCATTAATTCAACAGTAGGTGTTGTTGATAAGTCTAAATCAATGACATTGATTCCAAGAGATATTAAAGAGTTCTGAACAAAGTTTTGAATCATTTGACCGGAAATTCTAGCATCTCTTCCTATAACTACAGTTGATTTTTTATTAGGATTTCTATTTAAAATCCATTGTCCATATGCACAACCAAAATTCACAGCATCTATTGGAGTAAGATTGTCTCCAAATTCACCCCCAATTGTACCTCTAATACCTGAAATTGATTTAATTAATGTCATACATCAAAGATACAACTAGATTAATATTTTATATTAGTTTTATATAAAAACATTTACAACTATGTTCAAAAATTACCTTTTCTATTTACTAGTTATAATCCTATTAATTTCTTGTGAAAATAAAACATATAAAAACGGAATGGTTGTTTCTGCTAAACATGAAGCTTCAAAAGTAGGTGTAGATATACTTAAAAGAGGAGGAAATGCATTTGATGCTATGATTGCTACAGATTTAGCGCTCGCCGTTGTTTATCCTAATGCAGGTAATCTCGGTGGTGGAGGCTTTATGGTTTACAGATTATCAGACGGTAAAAACGGAACTCTTGATTTTAGAGAAAAAGCGCCTATTAACTCTGAATCAGAGATGTATTTAGATAATAATAATGAAGTGATTAAAGGATTAAGTCAAAACGGGGCTTTAGCTATTGGAGTTCCAGGAACTATTGCAGGATTATTTGAGATTCATGATAAATTTGGAACTCTTCCAATAAAAGAATTGTTTCAACCAGCAATAGATTTAGCTAATAATGGTTACAGACTGACTTCAAAGCAAGTAAAAACAATTAATAATTATAAAGATTTAATATTGAAATTAAATGATTCTATAGAATTGTTTAATAAGACTTTTAAAAAGAATGATTTATTTATAAATAAGCCTTTAGGTAAAACCCTTACTCAATTATCTAATAATGGAGTTGATGAGTTCTACAAAGGAGAAATAGCAAACACTCTGTCTTCTTACATAATTAAAAAAGGTGGAATTATTACTAAAGAAGACTTTGCATTATACAAACCTGTTTGGAGAGAATCGTTGGAATTAAAATATAAAAATCTAAATATAATTACAATGGGCCCACCCTCTAGCGGTGGAGTTGTCTTAGGTCAGATTTTACAAATGATAGAAAATTATAATTTATATAAATTAGGTCATAACAGTGAACAGTATATTCAATTATTAGTTGAGGCAGAAAAACTATCTTTTGCAGATAGGAGTAGATATTTAGGTGACCCTGATTTTAATTATATTCCAACAAAGGAATTATTAAATAAAGACTATATAAAATCAAGATTTAACTCATTTAGTTTTGACTCCGCTCAGCCTTCTGAAAATATTAATCCTGGTAAATTATTAATTAATGAAACCAATGAAACTACTCATTATTCAATTGTTGATAAATTTGGAAATGCAGTCTCAGTTACTACAACATTAAACGGTAATTATGGATCAAAACTGATATCTCCTGAACTTGGATTTTTTTTAAATAATGAAATGGATGACTTTTCTATTAAACCAGGTTCTCCCAACATGTATGGACTGATAGGTGGAAAAACAAATTCAATTGAACCCGAAAAGCGTATGTTGAGTTCTATGACACCATCAATTATAGAATTAAACGGAAAACTTTCAATGGTTTTAGGAAGCCCAGGAGGACCAACAATTATTACCTCTGTGCTACAAACATTATTAAATTTTTATGAATTTGATTTTAATATGCAAAAATCTGTAGATGCCTCCAGATTTCATCACACTTGGCTTCCTGATAAAATATTTTATGAAAAAAATATATTTACAGAAAAAGTCAAAGTTAATTTAGTTAACAAAGGATACTTATTAAACCCCAATCATTCTACTATTGGTCGTGTTGATGCAATACATATTGATGAAAATAAAATATTTCATGGTGGAGAAGATAAAAGAGGTGACGATAAAAGTATTGGATATTAAATAAAACTTGTTCTTAAAATTATATATATTATCGTAATTTGCAACCTTGATTTTTTAAATGAGTAATAACATTTTAGTACAAGGCGCAAGAGTACATAACTTAAAGAATATTGATGTAAATATTCCAAGAAATAAATTTGTAGTTATTACAGGCATTTCTGGAAGTGGTAAATCCTCTCTGGCGTTTGACACTATTTATGCTGAAGGACAAAGAAGATATATTGAAACTTTTTCAGCCTATGCAAGACAGTTTATAGGAGGATTAGAAAGACCTGATGTTGATAAAATTGATGGACTTTCTCCAGTAATTGCAATTGAACAAAAAACAACATCAAAAAATCCAAGATCAACTGTAGGAACTATAACCGAGATATATGATTATTTGCGATTGTTTTATTCCCGAGTGGGTGAAGCATACAGTTATAATTCAAATGAAAAAATGATCAGTTACACTGATGATGAAATTATTGATCTGGTTTTTAATAATTTTAAAGATAAAAAAATTACTATCCTATCTCCTGTTGTTCAAGCAAGAAAAGGTCATTACAGAGAACTTTTTTCTTCTATTCAAAAACAGGGTTTTTTAAAAGCTAGAATAGATGACGTTATTACTGAATTAAAACCAAACTTGAAATTAGACAGGTATAAGATACATGATATAGAAATTGTTATTGACAGAATAATATTAAAAAATAACGAAACATCTAAAAAGAGATTAAAAGACAGTTTAATTACTGCAATGTATCATGGAAATAATTCATTGTTAATTGTTAATGAAGAAGACAATTCTAACACATATTACAGTAGAAGTTTGATATGTCCCTCGACTGGAATATCTTATGAAAAACCTGAACCAAATTCATTTTCGTTTAATTCTCCTAAGGGAATGTGTAAAAAATGTAATGGTTTAGGAAAATTAAATAAAGTAAATATCGATTTAGTTCTTCCTGACAAAAGTATTTCAATACAGAATGGTGGACTTTTACCTTTAGGTAATTATAAAAATAGCTGGATTTTCAAACAAATCGAAACAATTTCTGAACGATATAAATTTAGTATTAAAGATTCTATTAGCAAGATCCCCAAAAAAGCATTGGATATTATTTTATATGGAGGGAACGAATCGTTTTCTGTAGAATCAAAATCATTGGGTTTGACAAGAAAGTATGAAATAGATTTTGAAGGTGTTATACCTTTTATTGAAAATCAAGCAAACGAAATCTATAGTGCTAGAATAAAAAGATGGGCGAATGGATTTATGGATAATGTTAAATGTGAAAGTTGTAATGGGTCCAGACTAAATAAAGAATCAAGTTATTTTCTTATAGACAATAAAAACATTCATGATTTAAGTAGTTTAGATATTATCGATTTAAAAAACTGGTTTAATTCTGTAGAATCAAAACTTAGTGATAGAAAAAAAATAATTGGATCAGAAATAATAAAAGAAATTAATAAACGTTTAGATTTTTTATTAAACGTAGGTTTAGATTATCTTTCTTTAAACAGACCTACTAAATCACTCTCTGGTGGTGAATCTCAAAGAATCAGATTAGCCACTCAAATAGGATCTCAATTGGTTGGCGTTTTATATATATTGGACGAACCAAGTATTGGACTTCATCAAAGAGATAACTCAAAGTTAATTGAATCTCTTAAAAAACTAAGAGACTTGGGTAATACCATAATTGTTGTAGAGCATGATAAGGAAATTATGGAAAAAGCTGATTGTATAATTGATGTTGGTCCACTTGCTGGAAAAAATGGTGGTGAAATAATTTTTAATGGAACTTATAAAGAAATTTTAAAAACTAATACAGTAACCTCTCAATTTTTAAAAAACATAAAAAGTATTCCAGTTCCAGAAACAAGAAGAATATCAAAAAACAAGTTAAGTATTGAAGGATGTACGGGAAATAATTTAAAAAATATAAGTGTTGATTTTCCACTTGGTTTGATGATTGGTGTTACAGGAGTTTCAGGAAGTGGAAAATCTACTTTAATTAATGAAACTTTATATCCAATATTAAATAATCATTTTTTTAACGGAGTTAAAGAACCTCTTCCCTATAAAAAAATTAATGGATTGAAACATATTGATAAGGTTATAGAGATTAATCAATCTCCAATTGGAAGAACACCAAGAAGTAACCCTGCAACATATACAGGTGTATATAGTGATATTAGATCTTTGTTTTGCATGACACAAGAATCTCTTATAAGAGGATATAAACCTGGCAGATTTAGTTTTAATGTTGTTGGGGGAAGATGTGAAACCTGTCAAGGTGGAGGATTGAGAAAAATAGAAATGAATTTCCTTCCAGATGTTTATATTAACTGTGATGATTGTCAGGGTAAGAGATTTAATAGAGAAACTTTAGAAATTAGGTATAAGGGTAAATCTATTGCAGACATATTGAGCATGACTATAAATGAGAGTTGTGATTTTTTTGAAAATTTTCCAAAAATTTTAAGAAAATTAAAAACCTTAAAAGAGGTAGGTTTAGGTTATGTTACTTTAGGTCAACAATCAACAACTTTATCTGGTGGAGAAGCACAAAGAATAAAGTTAGCTTCAGAGCTGTCAAAAAAGGATACGGGAAATACCATTTATATATTGGACGAACCTACGACTGGTCTCCATTTTCAGGATATTAAGGTATTACTTGAAATGATTAATAAACTTGTAAATAAAGGAAATACTGTTATAATCATAGAGCATAATATGGATGTTATTAAAACTGTTGATCATATTATTGAAATTGGTCCTAGTGGAGGAAAATTAGGAGGACAGGTTATTTTCAGTGGTAAACCTGAAAAACTGATTAATATTGATAAGAGTCCTACAGCAGTGTATTTAAAAAAAGAACTAACTTAGTTTTATGCATAGTAAAAATTTAAAAGGATGGAATGAGGTAAAAACAAATGATTCTTGGTCAGTTTTTAAAATCATGGGTGAGTTTGTAGATGGATTTGAGAAACTTAGTAAGATAGGCCCTTGTGTATCAATATTTGGTTCTGCTAGAACAAAACCAAATCATCCACATTACATATTAACATCCGAAATTGCTGAAAAAATAGTCGATCTTGGATTTGGAATAATTAGTGGTGGTGGCCCAGGAATAATGGAAGCCGCTAACAAGGGGGCTAAAAAAGCTTTAGGACCTTCTGTAGGTTTAAGTATTGAACTTCCGTTTGAACAGAGTGAGAATCCTTATATTGATGATGATAAGTCATTACACTTTGATTATTTTTTCGTTAGAAAAGTAATGTTCATGAAATATGCTCAGGCTTTTGTTGTTATGCCTGGAGGATTTGGAACATTAGACGAACTTTTCGAAGCTCTTACATTAATTCAAACAAAAAAAGCTGAGATATTTCCAATTATTTTGGTTGGGAAATCTTTCTGGAAAGGTTGCATTGATTGGATTAAGGAACAGCTATTATCAAATCATAATTATGTTTCAGATATTGATTTAGATCTTATATCAATTGTTGATACTCCAAAAGAAGTTATAGACATATTAACTAAGTTTTACGATAAGAAAGGGTTTAACCCTAATTTTTAAATATTTTTTATTATTCTTATGAGAAAATGTTTTTCATTACTTTTTCTTTTTTTAATAAGTAATGTATTTTCTCAGGAAAATGAGTATTTTATTGATGCAAATTTTGATGTTGATAACAGGATTATTGAGATCTATCAAACTATAGATTTTACTAATACTAGCTCAAATAATTTAAATTATATAATTTTAAATGACTGGGCTCACTCCTATTACAACCCAACAACGCCCTTAGGCAAAAGACTCTCAGAGGATTTTACTCTTAACTTTCAAAGATCTACTAAAAATCAAAGAGGTTTTACTAGCATAATTAATATTATGTCTGACAATGTAATTCTTGATTATAAAAGATTGAAAGAGAATATAGATTTAGTTAAAGTAAAACTTCCAGACATTTTAAAACCAGATGAAAAAATTACAATAACCATTGAATACAAAATAAAAATTCCTATTAGTGATTTTACAGGATATGGAATAGATAAGAACAATAATATAAACCTTTCGGAATGGTTTATAACTTTAGCTAAAATTATTGATGATAATTGGCTAATTGAAAGTAATCTAGATTTGAATGATATTTCATTAGACCCCTCTTATTATAAGTTCAAAATTACTTATCCCTCAGAATTTGAATTAATTTCTGATTTTGAAATTGATTCTATTAAAAATAGTGATTCACACAGCACCTTAATATCATCAAAAGAAAAGAGAATTTATAATCCAATAATAATTTCTAAAAATAAATATTTTGAAAATTTTGAACTTAAAAATAATACTGTAATCACAGATATTAATAATATTTCAAACAAAAAAACAGATTCTTTAATTTATAAAGTGGTTAGTTATGTAGATAATAAAACTGGAAATAAGTTGTTATCTAAATCTAATCCGAATGATTCAGTAAACTTTAATTTTATTTTGAACAAGACTTTCAACTATGTAGAAAGCAAACTTGGTAGTTATCCCTTTGATAAGTTAGTACTATCTAAGTTTAATCAAGATAAAGACCCTATATATGGTTTAAATAAAATTCCAGAACTATTAAATCCATTTGAAAGATCATTTGTTCAAGAATTTTCAGTTTTAAAACTTGTTATATCTTGTTATTTAAACAATTTATATCCAGTTCATAAACGAAAAGACTATTGGCAAATAAAAGGAATTGAAGTTTTTTTGTTGATCGATTATGTTGAGAAATATTATCCAGAATTAAATTTAATTGGGAAATTCTCTAAGCTATCTATTATTAAAAATAGAGAGTATTCAAAATTTAAATTTAACGATCAGTATAAATTATTTGACAATATTATATCGAGCAGAAATATTTCTCAGCCAATTGACTCACCTATAGATTCATTAACAATGATAAATCATAAAGTAATTAATCCTTATAAATCTGGACTTGCTTTGAAAATGGTTGATGATTTTATGGGAAACCAAAAGGTTTTAAAAAATATTTATGAATTTTCAATTAAGAACAAACTTGTTTCCAGTAACAGAACTTTTATAGATTTATTATATAAAAATAATGATGGAAAGATTACTTGGTTCCAAAATTATCTTAAGTATAATAACAGTATTGACTTTTCAATTAAAAAAATTGAATCTAATGAAAACAATCATAAGTTTTTGATTAAAAATAATTCTCTAATAAGTCTTCCATTAAAAATAATTTTAAAAGATCAGAATAATAAAATTGAAACTAAATGGCTTAATCAGTTTAAAAATGATACTATAATAAATGTTAATTCTAAAAGTAAAATAATTATAAATCCCGACAAACATTTTTCAGAGTTTAACTTTTCTAATAATTATTCTTCGACTTTAAAAATGAAGAAAAAAACAAAATTTGTATTATTTAGAGATTTTGATGATAATGTTAATAATCAAGTATTCTACATTCCTATTTTTGATTACAATCTTTATGATGGTCTGATGCCTGGTGTTTCCTTTTCAAATTCAACCCCAATTAAGCGTCCATTTACTTATAAAATTGAACCTAATTACTCAACTAAACAAAAGGAAATTTTAGGAAATATCAATTTAAAATATACTGACTACAATACAAACATAAATAACAGGTTATATAGTATAAATTATTTTTTAGGTGCTTCAACATTTCATTACAAAGATGATTTGTCATATAATACTTTTTTCCCATCGATCGTTTTAGCATTTAGAGATAAGGATTTAAGATCAAATTCTAGACAGATTTTAAGTATGAGATATATAAGTGTCTTTAGAGAAGAAAACTCTAATTCTAATGAAAATCCTAACTATAATATTTTAAATTTTAAATATATAACAGCTAATTCGAGTGTTGAAAAAGCATTTAATTTTAAATCAGATTTTCAAATTAACAAAGATTTTATAAAAAGTTCATTAACATTTAATTATCGAAATTTTTATAAAACAAACAGACAGTATAATGTAAGAATTTTTGCAGGAAAGTTTTTTAAAAATAATACAACGGATGATTATTTTAGTTTTTCTTCATTTAGAGCTAGAGATTATTTGTTTGGATCTAATTTGCTCGGAAGATCTGAGAATTCAGGATTTTATAGCCAACAATACATCGGATCAGAGGGTGGATTTAAATCTAAAATTAATCATGAATATGCCAATGATTATATAATATCTTTAAATTCTGGAATTACTGTTTGGCAATGGATAGAAGGTTATACTGGAATTGCCGTTATTAAAAATATTAATGAAGATTTGATTTTTCAATATGAATCTGGGATAAGATTAAATCTTTTTACTGATTATTTTGAATTATATTTTCCTGTTTATTCATCTCTAGGAAATGAGCTAAACCAAACTAATTACTTAAGTAAAATAAGATTTAAGATTTCTCTCGATCCTGACACATTATCAAGTTTATTTACAAGAAGATGGTTTTGATAAACAAATAGGAATCAACATCTTTTTTTTTTAAATTTGCGGACCTAAATTTCTTAATGGAAAACAACATTGATCTTAATAAAGAAATTTCATTTGAAACTTTTAAAAAACAAGTTTTAGAAGATTATAGAATAATTGTCACTAGTAGAGAGGCTAGTTTGCTTGGAAGAAGAGAGGTTCTGAGCGGAAAAGCAAAGTTTGGTATTTTTGGAGACGGAAAAGAATTACCTCAAATTGCCCTTGCAAAAGTTTTTCAAAAAGGAGACTTTAGATCAGGTTATTATCGGGATCAAACTTTCATGATGGCTATTGATGAACTAACAGTGAAACAAATTTTTTCAGGTTTATATGCAAATACGGATATTAATGAAGAACCCATGTCAGCTGGACGTCAAATGGGTGCACATTTTAATACTCCTCTTCTAAATAATGATGGATCTTGGAAGAAATCGATTGAACTTAAAAACTCTAGCTCTGATATCTCATGTACAGGTTCTCAAATGCCAAGATTACTTGGTCTGGCACAAGCTTCAAAATTGTATAGAAACTTAGATTTTAAAAATTCTAAAAATTTCACTAAAAATGGAAATGAAATTGCTTGGGGAACAATTGGCAATGCAAGTACAAGTGAAGGTGTGTTTTTTGAGGTGTTAAATGCTGCTGGAGTTCATCAGGTTCCTATGGTAATAAGTATATGGGATGACAAATATGGAATTTCAGTAGAAAATAAAGATCAAACTATAAAAGAAGATATTTCTGAAGCCCTTTCTGGTTTCAAAAGAACATCTTTGAAAAAAGGTTTTGAAATACTAACTGTGAATGGCTGGAGCTATCCTGACTTAATAAATACTTATCAAAAGGCTAGTGATATAGCAAGAGTTGAGCATGTTCCAGTAATAGTTCATGTTAAAGAATTAACGCAACCAATTGGCCATTCATCTTCTGGTTCACACGAAAGATATAAATCCAAAAAAAGATTAGAATGGGAAAAGCTTAATGATTGCAATGTCAAAATGAGACAATGGATTATTGATAATAGTATTTCAAACGAAGAGGAATTAATAGAGATAGAATTAAAATGCAAGCACAATGTTCAGATTTCAAAGAAGGAAGCTTGGGAAACTTATATAAATCCAATTCTAAAAATAAGAGAGCATTACATTTTATTATTAGATAATCTATCAAAAAAATATACAGATTATAATTTAAATTCTTTCATTTTAGAACTTTCAAGAATAAAGGAACCAAATAAAAAAGATATACTTTCTAATGCAAGAAAAGTTTTACGCACATTATTAAATGAAAATTCTATTGAGTTAGATTCTCTTAAAAGCTGGATTATTAAATTTTCAGCTGAACAAAAGGAAATATACAGCTCAAAACTATATAATGAATTTAATACTAATTATAAAAGTGTAAAAAAAATAAACCCAATTTACAATTTCGAATCAAAGAAAGTTGACGGTAGAATCATAATTAGAAATAATTTTGATAGTTTATTGTCTAAATATGATAATCTAATAATTTTTGGAGAAGATTCTGGAAAGATTGGTGATGTTAATCAGGGTTTAGAGGGGTTACAAGATATTCATGGTGAAGAAAGAGTTTCTGATAGAGGAATTAGAGAAGCATCTATAGTTGGAGAAGGTATAGGCTTAGCTTTAAGAGGATTTAGACCAATAGCTGAAATTCAGTATTTAGATTATTTATTATACGCTTTACAAATCTTAAGTGATGATTTAGCTACTCTTCATTATAGAACTTTTGGTAGGCAAATCGCTCCACTTATCATTAGAACTAGAGGACATAGATTAGAAGGAATATGGCATTCAGGCTCTCCTATGGGTGCATTATTATCAACATTAAGAGGAATTAATATACTTGTACCTAGAAATATGGTACAAGCTAGTGGAATGTATAATTCTTTACTACAATGTCAAGAACCAGCCGTTATTATTGAATCTTTAAATGGATATCGTCTAAAAGAAAAACAACCAGATAATTTATCAGAATTTACTGTTTTAATTGGTGAATCTGAAAAAATTAAAAATGGAAATCAAATCACTATAGTTTCGTATGGTTCTACTCTAAGATTAGTTGAAAAAGCATCGATTGAATTAGAAGATTTAGGTGTTAGTTGTGAAATAATTGATGTTCAATGTTTAATTCCATTTGATAATTCTAACTTAATTATTGAGAGTTTAAAAAAAACTAATAAGTTATTAATAATCGATGAAGATTTACCTGGTGGAGCTTCCTCATATATTTTACAAAAGATAATACAAGAACGTGATGGGTTTAAACTTTTAGATTCTAGCCCAATAACATTAACTTCAAAAGCACACAGACCGGCATATGGAACTGACGGAGATTACTTTTCAAAACCATCAATTGACGATATAATTGAGACAGCATACAGTATAATGAACGAATACGATCCAAATAATTATCCTGAACTCATTTAACTCATTATTTGAACTATTAATTGATTAAGAATATTTTGTTGAGAGTTATTGCTAACACCATATCCTTTTGTTTTTAAATCAATATTTTTTATAAGAGTGATTATTAAAGATATTTTCTTCATTGGATAAATTTTAGCTGCTTTATGATAATCTTTTGCAAAAAATTTATTGATACCAAGCGTTGTGGCTACATTTATATCAGATTTATTATTTAGGCTGTGAAATTGAAATAATTGTATGAAATAATTGAATAATGAACTTAACACCAATTGAGTAGGATATGCTTTAATATTACTAGAAAAATAATCACCAATAAGTAATGCTTTACTTAAATTTCCTGAACCTATTGCATTTCTTAATTCGAAAATGTTAAAATCTTTACTTATTCCAATATTTTTTTCAATAAGCTTTGGATCTATATTATTACTTTCAGGTTTTAATAGTTTCAGTTTGTTAAGTTGATTATTTATCATTTTCAAATCACTTCCCAAGAACTCAACTAGCATTTGATTTGCTTTTATATCAATTGTATAGTTATCTTCTTTTAATTTATTAGAAATCCAAGTTGAAACCTGATTTTCATAAGGTTTTTTAGAATTTAAAATCAAACCAAATTTTTGAATTGCTTTATAAATTTTTTTTCTTTTATCTAAAGTCTTGTATTTATAGTTAATTATCAAAATTGTTGAATGCATTGGGTTTAATAGGTAATTTACTAATCCATCAATTTTTGATGATAAATCTTGAGCTTCTTTAATTATAACTAATTGAAATTTAGACATCATTGGAAATCTTTTGCAAACAGAAATAATTTCTTCACAAGAGGTGTCTTTTCCATACAGTATGGTTTGATTAAAACTTTTTTCATCCTCACTCAAGACTTTGTTTTCTAACAAATCATTAATTAAATCTATATAATATGTTTCTTCTCCCATTAAAAAATAAATAGGACTGTAAACTTTGTTATTAATTTTTGAAATAATACTATTAATTTCTTGTAAATTCATTATTTAAACATGATAAAATTAAATTTTCCAGACTTTGAATTTAAGTTAAAAAAAATTGATAATAAAACTTTTATTTTTGATTCTTTTAGAAAAAAATACATTCTTTTGACACCAGAAGAATGGGTAAGGCAACACGTTTTAAACTTTTTAGTTTTTAAAAAGATTCCTATTACGCATATTGCCATTGAAAAACAAATCATTATTAATAATTTAAACAAAAGATTTGACATAGTGGTTTACAATAAAACAGGTGATGTGATAATGCTTATTGAATGTAAGTCTCCCTCAGTTAAGCTAACTCAAAATGTTTTTGACCAAATTTCAATTTACAATCTAAAGTTAAATTCAAAATATTGTATGGTAACAAATGGACTTGATCATTTGTATTTTAAAATAGATAAATTATCTAAAAAATTTACTTTTGTTAAAGATTTTCCAATCAAATGAAAATAGCTATTGTAATTCTTAACTGGAACGGCTTAAAGCATTTAAAAAAATTTTTACCAAGTGTTGTCAAATACTCTGATAAAAACCCTATATATATAATTGACAATTGTTCAATAGATAACTCAGTTAAATTTATAAAAAAATATTATCCAAATATTAAATTAATTATAAATTCTAAAAATTATGGCTACGCGAAAGGTTACAATCTTGGTCTTAAAGAAGTTAAAGAAGAAGTTTATTGTTTGTTAAATAATGATGTGCAAGTAACAGACGGTTGGTTAACACCAGTTATTGAAGAATTTGATAAGAATAAATCTGTAGTAATTGCTCAGCCTAAAATCTTAGATTTTAATGAAAAGGATAAATTTGAATACGCAGGTGCCGCAGGTGGATTTATTGATTACTTTGGATATCCTTATTGTAGAGGAAGAATATTTAACAAATTAGAAAAAGATAAAGGTCAATATGATCAGGATATTGATATTTTTTGGGCATCTGGTGCATGTTTTTTTATTAGAAAAGAAACCTTTCAATTAATTAATGGATTTGATGAAAATTTCATTAATCATATGGAAGAAATTGATTTATGCTGGAGATTATCAAACTTAAAACCAAGTCTTCAAAAACGTTTTTTGTTTAAAAGTGTTGTTTATCATTTGGGAGGTGGGTCTTTAAATTATAATAACCCAAAAAAGCTTTTTTATAATATCCGAAATCAAAGATGGATGTTAATAAAAAACATGGATCTTTTTAAATGGTTATCCCCTACACTTATTATAATTCAATTTGTTAATTTATCATTAGCATTTTATTATTTTATTACTGTAAACATGAATCATTTTAATGAAGTTTTTAATGCTACAATTCAAAATTCAATTAGAATAAATGGTTCCAAGATTAATATTTTAAATAAATATTATGAATCGAAATCAAAAAGCTCTAAAACTAAACATTATACGATTAAATCAATTCTAGTTCAGTATTTTTTAAGAGGAAGAAAAAAATTTTCAGATTTAACTTAACTTTAATTTTTAGTCTTGATTTTTTATTTAAATTTGATTATAAAATTAAATGACATGAAAAAACTAATTATTACTATTTTAACTGTATCAGTTTTGTTTCCGTCTTGCATTTCTAAAAAAGATTATGCTGCTTTAGAGGCAACTAATAAACAAAATAAAGATTTACTAAATACAGCTACAATTAAACTTAATGCTTGTATTGAAGACAAAACTAACTCAGAAGCAAGTTTAAAAACTTTAAAAGATCAAGTAGCTTTTTTGAAAGCCAATAATCAAGATCTTATAAACAACATGGGTAATTTAACAACTCTTTCTCAAAAAGGTGCTGAGAATCTTGAAAAATCTTTAGAAAGCATGAAAGAAAAAGATTTGACAATCAATACCATGAGAGATGCTGTAACCAGAAGAGATTCCGTTACATTAGCATTAGTAACTAGTTTGAAAGGTACTTTTATAGATATTAACGATAAAGACATTGAAGTTAATGTTGAAAAGGGAGTTGTATTTATTTCAATTTCAGATAAATTATTATTTAATAGTGGTAGTTATGTGGTTTCCGAAAGAGCAAAAGAAGTTCTTGGAAAGGTAGCTAAGGTTGTTTTAGATAAACCTGAAATCGAATTTTTAGTAGAAGGACATACTGATGATCAGTCAATTCAAAATGAAGTATTATTAGATAATTGGGATTTGAGTGTCAAAAGAGCAACATCAGTTGTTAGAGTTTTACAAAATGACTTTGGAGTTCAACCAGAAAGAATGACTGCTGCCGGAAGAAGTTACTATGTTCCTGTTGCTGATAACGATACTGCTGAAAATAGATCAAAGAATAGAAGAACTAGAATAGTTGTTCTTCCTAAATTAGATCAATTTTATGATTTAATTGAACAAGGAATGAAAGCTGTTGGTTCAAACTAAGAGTTGATTTTTTAATTGTATATAAAAAGCATGTCCTAACAGACATGCTTTTTTTGTATAATTATCTTTGATAACCAATATAATAGTCGACATTTGCATCCTAAATTTAAAAAGTGAATAATTTTAAAAATCTTGGAATTGAACAAAAGTTAATTGATTCGATTTCAGAATTAGGATTTGAAAATCCGACACCTGTTCAAGAAAAAGCAATTCCGTTAGTTTTAAATGATCATTCTGATTTAATTGCATTAGCTCAAACTGGAACAGGAAAAACTGCAGCATTTGGTCTACCTAGTATTCAACAGATAGATTTAAAAAACAAAAATATTCAAACAATAGTTCTCTGCCCTACTAGAGAGTTATGTATTCAAATTTCTAAAGATTTAATTTCATATTCAAAATTTTTAAAAGCTATTAAAATAACACCTGTTTATGGAGGTGCTAGTATAGAAAACCAGATAAAAGCAATTAGAAAAGGAACTCATATTATCGTTGGAACACCTGGAAGAACAAAGGATTTAATAAAAAGAAAAGTTTTAAATTTTAAATCAGTTAAAAGAGTAGTTTTAGATGAAGCTGATGAGATGTTAAGTATGGGATTTAAAGATGATTTAGATTTTATATTAGATACAACATCCGAAAACAGACAAACTTTATTGTTTTCTGCAACTATGTCAAAAGAAGTTCGTAGTATTTCAAAGAGATTTATGAATGATGCAAATGAGATTACTGTAGAAAAACTAAACTCTGGATCTAAAAATGTTGAACATCATATATACAATGTAAGTTCTAGAGATAAGTATGCAACTTTGAAAAGAATTTCTGATTTTAATCCTGAAATTTATGGAATTGTATTTTGTAGAACAAGAAGAGAAACTAAAGATATAGCAAGTAAATTTATTAATGACGGATACAGTGCTGATGCTATTCATGGTGATTTAAGTCAATCACAAAGAGACGATGTAATGTCAAGATTTAGAGATAAAACTATTCAAATGCTTATTGCTACCGATGTGGCAGCTAGAGGATTGGATGTTAATAGTTTAACTCATGTAATTAATTATTCTCTCCCTGATGATCCTGAAGTTTATACTCATCGAAGTGGAAGGACTGGAAGAGCTGGTAATAAGGGTATTTCTGTTGTAATTTCTAACTCAAGAGAATCAAGAAAAATAAAATCTATTGAAAATAAATCTCAAATTAAGTTTTTAAAAATGGATGTTCCCTCCGGAAAAGATATTTGTTCAAAACAACTTTTTAAATTAATCGAAAAAATTGAAAAAGTAAAAGTAGATGAAAAACAAATTTCTCCATTTCTTCCTGATATTTATGAGAAATTAAATTGGCTTAGTCGTGAAGATTTAATTAAACATTTTGTTTCTGCTGAATTTAATAGGTTTTTAGATTATTATAAGAAAAGTCGTGACATTAAAAGTGACAACGGATCCGATAGAAGCTCAAAGGATTCTTCTAAATCAAGAAGACGTTCTAAAGACTTTGAAAATCTTTCTGTTAATGTTGGTAGAAAACAGGGCATAACACCAATAGAGTTAATCTCATTAGTAAATAGGATTACTAAATCTAATGAAATCGAAATTGGAAGTATTGATATCAGACAATCTTATACAATTTTTGAAATAGATAAGACTATCACTAAATCTCTAATAAAATCTAGTTCATCTTTAAATCACAATGGAGTTGATTTAAAAGTTATCGTTTCTAAAGAAAAAATTGAAAAAAAGTATAATAGAGAAAAAAGTGAAAGGAGATCGAAATCTAAAAGAGATTTTAAAAACAAATCAAGGTCTAGGTCTAGAAATAGATCAGAAAGTAAAGGTAGAAGAAAATTCAGAGGCTAAACTACTTTTTGATATTTTGCAAATTTTAATAATATTTTTTTTAATCCGCTTGTTTCAAATTTTACCTCAGCTTTTTTATCTCCCCCAATTCCCTCTGTAGTAACCACAGTTCCTTTTCCAAATCTATTGTGTATTATCGAATCACCAGTATTTATATCTGTATAGTCTAAGACTCTGCTTGACGAAAATTTTGTTTTTGTTATTTTTTTTAACGTAATTTTTCTATCAGGTTTTTTAAATCTAATTTTACTTTCTGAACTATTTTTAAAATTTACTTTAGTGTTTATTATATTATTTGTGTTAATAAATTGAGAGTCAATTTCACTTAAAAACCTACTAGGTTCACAATCATTTAGTTTACCCCACCTATATCTAGTTTTCGAATGAGATAATATTATTTTTTTCTTCGCTCTAGTAAGGGCTACATAAAATAATCTTCTTTCTTCTTCTAAATCAGATCTAGTAGTAGAACTCAAAGCTGATGGAAATAAGTCTTCTTCTAAACCTACTATATATACATTGGAAAATTCTAAGCCTTTAGCTAAATGAATTGTCATTAGAGAAACTTTTGGTTCCGATTTCTTAATATCTTTATCTAAATCTGAAATAAGAGCAACATCTTCAAGAAATTCACTTAAAGAATTTTTTGAATCAACAATCTCTTTCTGACCGTCAATAAAGTCTTGAACTGCATTTATCAATTCTTCAATATTTTCAATTCTACTTATTGATTCTGGTGTTCCTTCATTTTTAAGTAAATTAACAACTCCTACCCTTTTTAAAACTTCATTTAATATTTCTAATGCATTAAGATTCTCGTTTTCTATTTGAAAGCTTTTTATCATACATGAAAAATCAAATAATTTTTGCTTTGTGCCATTGTTAATTCCGATGTTAACGTTATTTATATCTTTAATTACATCAAATATTGTAATATTTTTCTCATTCGAAAATATTTGAATTTTTTCTAATGTTGTTTGTCCTATTCCTCTTGGAGGATAATTTATTATTCTTTTTAAACTTTCTTCATCACTTGGATTAACAATTAATCTTAAATAGGCTAAAACATCTTTTATTTCTTTTCTTTGATAAAATGATAAACCACCAAAGATTTGAAAAGGAATGTTTTTTCTTCTAAGAGCATCTTCAATTGATCTTGACTGAGCATTTGTTCTATACAGAACAGCGAATTCATCATTTCTTAATTGTAGATTATATTTTGCTTCAAATATCGATGAAGCCACAAACCTACCTTCTTCAGAATCTGTTATAGTTTGATTAATTTCAATTTTATCTCCAATTTCATTATCAGTCCAAACCTTTTTATCTAGTTTGTTTAAATTATTATTGATAACAGAATTAGCTGCGTTTACTATATTTTGAGTAGATCTATAATTTTGTTCCAGTCTGTAAACTGATGAATTAGGATAATCTTTTTGAAAGGATAAAATATTTTCAATATTCGCACCTCTAAATCCGTAAATACTTTGTGCATCATCTCCAACTACACAAATGTTTTCAAATTTATCTGCTAGTGCTTTTACGATTAGATATTGTGAGTGATTAGTATCCTGATATTCATCTACATGAATATATTTAAATCTTTGCTGATACTTATTTAGAACTTCTGGAAACCTGTTTAATAGTTCATTCGTTTTAAGTAATAAATCATCAAAATCCATAGCTGATGCTTTAAAACATCGATTAACATAGGTTTGATAGATTTTGCCAAACAGTGGTCTTCTGGACTCTTTGTCTTGCTGAATGAGTTCTTGGTTATTGTAATATGCCTTAACAGTTACTAAATTATTTTTTAGTGATGATATTCTATTTCTAATATTTCTGTATTTATAGAGATCTTTATCAAGTTTTAGTTCTTTTATTATTGACGAAATCAACCGTTCAGAATCTTGAGTATCATAAATTGAATAATTTGAACTATAACCCAAATAATCTGCTTCTGATCTAAGTATTCGTGCAAAAATTGAGTGAAATGTTCCCATCCAAAGTGTTTTAGCTTTAGACTCCCCGACAATCAAACCAATTCTTTCTTTCATTTCCCTTGCTGCCTTGTTAGTAAAAGTAAGAGCTAAAATTGAAAATGGATCAACTCCCTTTTCCATTAAATAGGCAATTCTATAAGTTAAAACTCTAGTTTTTCCTGATCCGGCGCCAGCAATGACCATAACGGGTCCGTCTTTGTGTACAGTAGGAAGCTTTTGAGAGTCATTTAACTGATTTAAATAGTCTTGCAAATCAATAAGTTTATAATTAAAATTAACAGAAAAATACTTCTATTTTTTACCTTATAAAGTTAATAAATTATATTAGTGTTGTGAAAGAAAATTTATTAAATACTTCCATTGATTATTTGAAAGGTGTTGGGCCAAATAGAGCAGAAATTTTAAAAAAAGAATTTCAAATTTTCACTTACATAGATTTATTAAATTTTTTTCCCTTTAGATATATTGATAGAACTAAATTTTACAACATTGACGAAATTCAGAAATCTATTGCAGATGTACAAATTATTGGAAAATTTACAGATCTGTATTATTTCAAAAATATTAAAAGTAATAGATTAATAGGAACATTTAAAAATGGAAATGATACTATTGAAATAGTTTGGTTTAAAGGCACGAAATGGATAGAAAAATCAATCAAATTAAATATCGATTATGTCTTGTATGGAAAACCAAACTGGTATTTAAATAATTTCTCAATTGCGCATCCTGAACTAGATTTGATTTCAGAATTTACTAAAAAACAGATTAAAGGATTATTACCAATCTATAGTTCAAATGAAAGGGTTCTTTCAAGAGGAATAACAAATAAATTTTTTAGAGAAGTAATTTTCAATATTTTAAAACAATCGAGTGATTGTCTAAAAGAAAATCTAAGTAAAGAAATTAATGAAAAACATTCTTTAATTTCCAAACAACAGGCTTATAAAAACATACATTTTCCTACTAATCATATGCTTTTGTCTAAAGCAGAATTTAGATTAAAATATGAAGAGTTTTTTTACTTACAATTAGAATTTTTAATGAGTAATATCTTTAAAAAATCTAAATTCAAAGGATTTAATTTTTCGAAAGTTGGTAAAAGTTTTAATAAATTTTATAATCAACATTTATCTTTTTCACTAACGAATGCTCAAAAAAAAGTAGTTAAAGAAATAAGAAAAGATTTCTCATCGAATGCACAAATGAATAGACTTCTTCAGGGTGATGTAGGATCAGGAAAAACAATTGTTGCTTTACTAAGTTCATTAATAGCCATAGACAATGACTTTCAGGTTTGTTTTTTGGCACCTACAGAAATTTTAGCTCAACAGCACTATAACAGTTTAAACGATTCATTAAAAAAAATAAATATCAATGTTAACATATTAACAGGTTCTTCATCAAAAAGAGATAGAATTAAATTGTTTTCAGATTTAAATAATGGAGAAATTAACATTTTAGTTGGAACGCATGCAGTTTTAGAAGATAATGTAAAGTTCAAAAATTTAGGATTTGTTATAATTGATGAACAACATAAATTTGGAGTAGCACAAAGATCAAAGCTTTGGAAAAAAAACATTAACCCTCCACATGTTTTAGTAATGACAGCCACTCCGATTCCAAGAACATTAGCTATGACTGTTTATGGAGATTTGGATATTTCTATTATTGATGAACTTCCACCTGGAAGAAAACCAGTAAAAACAGTTCATAGATCAGATAGAAATAGACTTGAAATCTTTAAATTTTTAAAAGATGAAATTAGAAAAGGACGACAAGTATACATTGTGTACCCTTTAATTGAAGAATCTAAAAAAATGGATTATAAGGACTTGATGGACGGCTATGAAAGTATTACTAGAGAATTTCCTAATAATGAATATCAGTTAAGCATTTTACATGGCAGAATGAAATCTGAAGACAAGGCCTTTGAAATGAAAAGATTTAAAGATGGAAAAACTAATATTATGGTTTCTACCACTGTTATTGAAGTAGGTGTGAACATTCCTAATGCAAGTGTAATGGTAATTGAAAGTTCAGAAAAATTTGGATTGTCGCAATTACATCAGTTAAGAGGCAGAGTTGGAAGAGGCTCTGAAAATAGTTATTGTATATTAATGACATCTAATAAGCTTAGTTCTGATGCAAGGAAAAGAATAAAAACTATGACTAGTACAAATGATGGTTTCAAGGTTGCTGAAGTAGATATGGAAATTAGAGGTCCTGGAAATTTATTGGGTACTCAACAAAGTGGATTGTTAAATCTTAAGATAGCTAATATAATCACAGATAAAGAAATTTTAGAATCAGCTAGACATGATGCTGAAAAGATTATTTCTAATGATCAAAAATTAATTAAAATTGAAAACAAATTAATTAAGGAAGGATATAATAAGAAAACAAAAAACACTCTTTTGTGGAAGTATATAAGTTAAGTTATTATTTAATTTAAATGTTCTTAATTGTATCTTTGAAAATTAAATAATAAAATCTAATGAATATATCATTTAATTGGTTATCAGAATTTTTAAAAATTGATTTAAAAATTGAAGAAGTTTCAGAAATTCTTACCGATATAGGTTTAGAAGTTGAGGGCATTGAAAAGTATGAGCAGTTTAAAGGAGGCCTAGAGGGACTTGTTGTCGGAGAAGTTGTTTATTGTGAACAACATCCAAACGCTGATAGATTAAAACTTACCAAAGTTAATATTGGGAATGAAAACATATTGCAAATCGTTTGTGGTGCACCCAACGTTAAATTAAACCAGAAAGTGATAGTTGCAACTGTAGGTACAGTTTTACACCCTTTAAATAATGAAAAATTTAAGATAACTAAAAGTAAAATTAGGGGTGAAATTAGCCAAGGTATGATTTGTGCTGAGGATGAAATAGGAATTGGCAATTCCCATGATGGTATCATAGTTCTGAATACTAAACATAAACCTGGAACAAAAGTTTCAAAAATATATGAAAATTATAGCGATCAGGTTTTTAATATTGGTTTAACTCCTAATAGATCTGATGCTATGAGTCATTTAGGTGTTGCTAGAGATTTAAGAGCAGCTCTAATGCACAAAGGACATAAAGGCGAATTAATAACGCCATCAGTTTCTTCATTTCATATAAATTCAAGAACTCAAAAAGTTAATATAAATGTACAAGACTCTAACTTATGCCCAAGATTTACAGGTGTCTGTATTGAAAATATTTCTGTTAAAGAATCACCTTCTTGGTTACAAAACAGGTTAAAATCTATTGGTTTAACTCCCTTAAATAATGTTGTTGATATTACAAATTTTGTTTTACACGAAATTGGACAACCATTACATGCATATGATTTTGATAAAATCACAACTAAATCAATTAATGTAAAGACGTTAAATGAAGGAACAGAGTTTACTACTTTGGATGGTGAAACAAGAAAACTTCTTAAAACTGACTTAATGATATGTGATGCCGACACTCCAATGTGTATAGCTGGAGTTTTTGGAGGTCAAAATCACGGAATTACTAATGAAACGAAATCGATTTTTCTAGAAAGTGCTTATTTTGATCCAGTATCTGTTAGAAAAACAGCCAAGCATCATGGAATTAACAGCGATGCATCGTTCAGATTTGAACGTGGAATTTGTATTGGTTCTGTTGATTATGCCCTCAAAAGAGCTGCAATTTTAATTTGTGAACTTTGTGGTGGTAATATATCTAGTGATGTTATTGATGAATTCCCAAAAAAGCCAGAAGAAAAATCAATACTTTTAAATTTTAACAAAACAAATAAATTAATTGGACAAGAAATTCCAAGAGAGGAAATTAAATCAATTTTAACATCATTAGATTTTAAAATTAATAATATTACCGAAACCGGTGTTGGTATTACTGTTCCTTTTTACAGACATGATGTTACTAGAGAATGTGATGTAATTGAAGAAATTCTTCGGATTTTCGGCTATAATGAAATTAAATTATCAAATAACTTGTCACTTCCAATTGTTCAAGAGAGTTATAACAAGAATCATAAAACAGAAAATACAATAGCTAACTTATTAATTCCTTTCGGATTTAATGAAATAATGAATAATTCACTTACAAGTAACAAGTTAAATGTTTTAAATAGAGAAAGTGTAAATATTATTAATTCTATTAGCTCAGACATTTCTCAACTAAGAACAAGCTTACTCGAGTCAAGTTTAAAAACACTTAAATTTAATTTGAATAGAAAAAATAAGAATAATAAATTTTTTGAGTTTGGAAAAATATATGAAATGATCAACAATAAAACTACTGAATCTAAAAGACTAAGTGTAGTTTTTGCCAATGACTTATTTAATAATTCCTGGAACAATAAATCTGCCAGCTCAGATTTTTATTATCTCAAAAATATAATTCTTAATATTTTCAGCAAATTATCTATAAATACAACGGAAAAAATAATTAATCATGATGCATTTAATAATACTTTAGGCCTGTTTCATAAAAAAAATAGTATAGCACTAATAGGTGATGTCAAAAATCAATTCCTCTCTGAAATTGCTATTAAAAACAAAGTTTATTATGCATCTTTAAATCTAGATTATATTTTAGAATTAATAAATGATGATTTTATAAAATATAATCAACTATCTAAATTTCCAAACGTAAAAAGAGAATTAAATTTTTTACTTGAAAATAATGTAAAATATAATGAAATTGAAAACTATATATTAAATCAATCTAATATTAAAAATTTAGATAAAATGGCTTTAAGTGATGTTTACGAAGATGATAAATTGCCTGATGGAAAAAAATCATACACATTAAACTTCACATTGCTTGATCAAATAAAAACACTTTCTGAGAAAGAGATAACAGTAACAATGAATAAAATTCAATCAAAAATTGAATCAAAATTTAATGCTGAGCTGCGTTCTTAAGAAATTATGATACACAAACAAGTACTACTATACAAAGGTTCTTTTATAAATTGCAAAAGATTAGAACTAGAACTTATTTCAAATAAAATCAACCCAATTATTGTTAATAATAAGCAGTCTGCTGTTCTGTCTGGTTTCGGTTTTAACCCAAACGACAACATATTTGTTTATGTATTTGAAGATCAAATAAAAAAATCTAAAAAAATATTAGAAAGTTTAACTGTATAGCTTAGTTCTTAGCTCTTTTATTTTCTGGTCATTTATATAAGAATCAAAAGTAGTTAACCTGTCTATAACGCCATTAGGAGTCAACTCAATCACTCTGTTTCCTACAGATTTAGCAAATTCAAAATCGTGAGTACTTAAAATTACATTTCCCTTAAATTTTTTAATTGAATTATTTAAAGCTGTGATAGATTCTAAATCCAAATGACTTGTTGGCTCATCAAACATTAAAACATTAGATCTTAACATCATCATCCTTGAGAGCATACACCTTACTTTTTCACCACCAGAGAGTACATCACAATTTTTTAAAGCTTCTTCACCACTAAAAATCATTTTTCCAAGAAAACCTCTTATAAACACTTCTTCTCTTTCCTCGTCATTTTTAGACCACTGTCTGAGCCAATCAACTAAAGAAATTTTTTCTTGAAAATATGAATTGTTATCCAAAGGTAAATATGATTGACTGGTAGTTATTCCCCAATCAAATCTACCGGTATTTGGATTTAATTTATTGTTCAGAATTTCATAAAATGCTGTTGTTGCTCTTGTATCTTTTGAATACAAGACTACTTTATCACCTTTATTTAGATTAAAATCTATTTTATCAAATAATATACTTGTAGAATCGGAATAACTTAAATTTTCAACAGAAAGAATTTGATCACCAGCTTCTCTTTCAGATGTAAAAATTACGGCAGGATATCTTCTAGATGAGGGTTTTATATCCTCAATCTTGAGATTATCTAACATCTTTTTTCTTGATGTTGCCTGTTTAGATTTTGATGCATTTGCACTAAATCTGGCAATAAAATCTTCTAGTTCTTTCTTTTTTTCTTCAGATTTTCTGTTTTGTTGTGTTTTTTGTCTAAGTGCTAGCTGACTTGATTCATACCAAAACGTGTAGTTTCCAGAATAGTTATTTATTTTTCCAAAATCAATATCTGAAATATGGGTACATACAGAATCTAAGAAGTGTCTGTCGTGAGATACTACAATACAAGTATTGTCGTAATTTGAAATAAAATTCTCAAGCCATTTAATTGTTTCAAAATCTAAATCATTTGTAGGCTCATCCATTACTAATACATCGGGATTTCCAAATAGTGCTTGGGCTAATAAAACCTTTACTTTTTGAACACCATCTAATTCACTCATGTTTTTATAGTGTTGTTCTTCTTTTATATCTAAATTAGACAATAATGCTGCTGCCGAACTTTCTGCGTTCCATCCATCCATTTCCTCATATTCTAATTGAAGAACTCCTACTCTATCACTATCCTTGTCTGAAAAATCTGGATTAGCATAAATTTCATCCATTTCCTTTTTAATACTAAAAAGTTCTTTATTACCCATGATAACTGTTTCTAAAACTTGTTTTTCATCAAAAGCAAAATGATTTTGTTCTAAAACCGACATTCTTTTACCAGCTTCTAAATGGACACTTCCTGAATTTGGTTCAATTGATTTTGATAAAATTTTTAAAAAGGTTGATTTACCTGCACCATTGGCACCTATAATACCATAACAGTTACCTTTTACAAAAGAAGTATTAACTTCATCGAATAATACTCTTTTGCCGAATTGAACAGAGAGATTAGAAACACTTAACATATAATAAGTTTAAATTTTTGCAAACTTAATAAAATCAGGGTTATGAATTTTCTTTATTATTATTTAAATTAAATAAAAAAACTAATTCATTAAATGTTTAGATCAATTGTCAGTTGTTTATTAATTACATTTTTTATTGGATGTAATAATCAAAATAAAACTTTTATCAGTGGAAAAATTATCAAACCAACAAATAATGAGATTCTAATTTTAAAAGATGAAAAGATTATTAAAAAAATTACTATAAATAATCAGGGAACGTTTTCGTCTTCTTTTGAAGATTTAAATAATGGGCTTTACAATTTTATTCATCTTCCCGAATTTCAATACTTAATTATTAATAAGGGAGATAGTTTAGTATTACGATTGAATTCATTGGATTTTGATGAATCATTAGTTTTTTCTGGATTAGGCGCTTCAAAGAACAACTACTTAATTGATGTTTTTTTAGAACATGAAAAAGAGGAAAACTATATAAAGTCTAAATACAAATCTTCTAAAATAGAATTCAAAAAAATCATTGATTCTTTGAAAAATATAAAAACTAAACATTATTCAAATTATAAATCTGTAATTAAAACTAATTTTATTTCTGATTTAATAATAAATCATGCTATGCTTATTCCACTCTACTCACACATAGAAAACTTTATAATATTAAACAAAGAAAATCACACGAAAAATATTGAATATTTTAAAAAATATAGAGATAAAATAGACTTAAATATTTCAGAACTGTCACACTTTAAACCCTACTTAGATTACATTACATTAAAATCTATAAACGAATCATTTTCATTAGATAAAGGTTACGATTATAATTTAAATTTCAATCTACAAAGATTGAATTATATAGACGATCAAGTGTATGATCAAACAATCAAAACAAAACTATTAAGGTTTATAGCGTATGAATATCTGTTAGAGGAAAAGCTATTAATAAATATTGATCAATTTATTTATGAGTTTTTAAAAATTTCAGAAAACAATAGTACAAATAATGAAGTTTCAGTTCTATACGACAATATAACTTCTCTTCAAGTAGGAAAAGTATTACCTAAAATCAAACTTTATAATGAAAAATATAATGTGAGAAATATAGGTTCACAAATTAATTATAATAAAAAAAATATATTTGTTTTTTGGTCTTATGATCAAAACGCCCATCAAGTCAACTTGTTTAATAAAGTAAATTTATTAAGTGCGAAATATTCAAATTATCATTTTAATTTAATTAATATTAACGACGATAATTTGAAATGGAAAAACAATTATCTAAATAATTTCAGCAGTAATAGAATAAATAATTTTAGAACGGTAAATTTTGAATCCATGAGTAAAAAAATGGTTTTAAACAATTTAAATAAAGTTCTAATTACTGATAAAAAAGGTGTAATTATAGAAATCCTGACATTAGTAGACTTACAAAAATATTTAATAGCTAATTAATTTCCTTTCTTATAGTCTGCTAAGAATTTTTCTAAGCCAATATCAGTAAGTGGATGTTTTATTAAACCTTTAATTGAAGATAAAGGACCTGTCATAACATCAGCTCCTATTTTAGCACAATCTATAATGTGCATAGTATGTCTTACAGATGCGGCAAGAATTTGAGTATTAAAAGCATAATTATCATAAACATTGGCAATTTCTGAAATAAGATTGAGCCCATCTGTAGAAATATCATCTAATCTTCCAATAAATGGTGAAACATATGTAGCTCCAGCTTTGGCAGCTATAAGCGCTTGACCAACAGAAAAAATTAATGTGCAATTAGTTTTAATACCTTTATTTGAAAAATATTTCAATGCTTTAACTCCATCTAAAATCATTGGAATTTTTACAACAATTTGAGGATGTAGCTTAGCTAAAGCTTCACCTTCTTTAACCATTCCATTAAAGTCAGTAGAAATCACTTCGGCAGAAACATCTCCATCAACAATTTCACATATTTTGACATAGTGATTTAAAATATTTTCACTTCCTGTTATACCTTCTTTAGCCATTAATGATGGATTGGTAGTGACTCCATCAAGAACACCAAGATCTTGTGCTTCTTTAATTTGTTCAAGATTTGCTGTATCGATAAAAAATTTCATAATTTAATTTTTACTATAATTTAAAAGTATTTTTTCATATAATCTGTCAGGAAGAATGTTTTTTAAAATTATTGAAAATTTCTGAATAAACCGGCCTACTCTATAATGAATTTTTGGGTTTTTTGAATTAATTATTTTAAATATCAATTTAGAGATAATTTCTGGCGTCCAAGCATTATCAACATGTTTATTTGCTGAAATTAGAGACTTAGTATAATCATCAGTATAATTAGAAAGATTGTGTGATTTTGAATCAATTCGCCTGGAAGCTATATTGGTTTTAAAATCACCAGGAGCAACATTAACTACGTTAATGTTAAACTTTTTAAGTTCCATACTAAATACTTCACCTATAATTTCAAGTGAGCTTTTTGTCGCACAATACACTCCTCTAAATGGAATTCCAAAATAACCTAATATGGAAGTTATATTAATAATTAAACCAGAATTATGATCTCTCATTGATGGTATACACTCCTTAATGATTGCTATTGGTCCCAATAAATTAGTTTGAAATGCACTTTTAATATCTGACTCACTTGTTTCCTCAAGAGGACCGGTAATTCCAATACCAGCATTATTAATTAGTACATCGATGCGGTTTTCGACACTAAGAATATATTTTATTGTTTTTTTAATTTCGATACTAGATGTTATATCACATTTTAATAATTCATACTCTGAAATATCGTATTTATTTGGATTTCTACAGGTTCCATAAACTTTATATCCTTTTGAAGTTAAAAATAGGGAAATGGATTTTCCTATTCCTGAGGATGCGCCTGTAATTAAAATAATTTTAGACATATTAAAAAAAAAAGGGCAAGCTACTTACATCACACCGCTACGACTATCTACCCTTGCTGCGTTCCCACCCTGGGGGAATTAAATAGGAGCTGGTTGTGTAAGACTTGCCCATTGCAAATATATATATGTTTTATTAAATAAATATCTTTAGAAAAAATAATTAATAACTAAATTTGAAAAAAAAATTGATAATGATAAATAGACTTTGTTCAATAATAATTTTGCTTTTATTAATTTCTTGTGGCTCAACAAAAAAAGAAAATTTTAACATTGATCTTATAAAAACAAAAGAATATTTAAAAAATAATGATCAAATTGAATTTACTATCAATAACCCCTTAGATAAAAACATTACAAATCTTAAATTTAAAATTGACGACAATTTAGTTTCAAGTCCATTTTTATTAAATAATAAGCTAGGTAAAAATATATTAAAAGCTACTTTTAACGTAAATGAAAAAAAATATACTTTAAAGAAAGAATTTGTTATTTATTCATCAGTTAAACCAAAAATATATACCTATAAAATAATTAATGAGTTTTCACATGATATGAATTCTTACACACAGGGATTAGAGTTTGATAATAATAATTTTTTATATGAAGGCACTGGTCAATATGGATTTTCAATGTTAAAAAAAATAAATTTTGAATCTGGTGAAGTTCTAGAAAAATTATTTTTAGACAAGTCTTATTTTGGTGAAGGAATTACTGTTTTAAATAATAAAATTTATCAGTTGACATGGAAAAGTAAAATTGGCTTTATTTATAATTTAAATGATTTCAAATTAATAAGATCCTTCAACTATAAAAATAGTATTGAAGGCTGGGGTTTATGTAATGACGGAGAATATTTATATAAATCAGATGGCTCTGAGAAAATATGGAAATTAGATAAAAACAACTTGGAAGAAATTAGTTTTATTAATGTTGTAACTAATAATAAAGTAATCAATAAAATAAATGAACTCGAA
The DNA here is from genome assembly GCA_902510655.1 of uncultured Bacteroidota bacterium. Classification (GTDB taxonomy): domain Bacteria; phylum Bacteroidota; class Bacteroidia; order Flavobacteriales; family Flavobacteriaceae; genus MAG-121220-bin8. The sequence continues at coordinate 36,652 of CABXBY010000001.1, forward strand.
TGGTTTGATAATAAAATTTATGCTAACACTTATCAGTTTAATAAAGAAGTAGGGTTAATAATAGATTCTTCTACTGGTCAAGTTGATGGTGTAATAGATTTTAGTGGATTAAAGGATAAAGTTAAGGACCATCCTAAACTAGATGTTTTAAATGGAATAGCTTACAATAAAAAAAGGAAAACTTTTTTTATTACTGGAAAAAACTGGAATAAGTTATTTGAAATTAAAATAATAGAGAAAAATTAATTAAATAAAAGCCTTCCTTTCATTAGATTGTTCACCTCAATTTTAACACTGTTTATTTCATCTAAATTTTGATGATTTTTAATAACTCTATCGATAAAATTTACAATCAATACCATGTCTTTTTCTTTCAAGCCTCTTGTTGTTATGGCAGGTGTACCGAATCTAATACCAGATGTTACAAAAGGAGATTTATCATCAAATGGAACCATATTTTTATTGGCTGTAATATCTGCTTTAACTAATGCTAATTCTGCATCTTTTCCAGAAATATTTTTATTCCTAAGGTCGATTAACATCATATGATTATCTGTGCCTCCTGAAATAATTTTATAATCTTTTTTAACAAATTCTTCTGCCATTGCTTTTGCATTTTGTCTGACTTGAACCATGTAAGTCATGAAATCATCAGTTAATGCTTCACCAAATGCAATTGCTTTTCCAGCAATAACATGTTCTAATGGACCGCCTTGATTTCCAGGAAAAACAGCTAAATCAACCAATGATGACATTTTTTTTAAAGATCCATTTTTAAATTTTAATCCAAAAGGATTGTCAAAATCTTCACCCATTAAAATTAGACCTCCCCTTGGTCCTCTCAAAGTTTTATGCGTAGTTGTAGTTACAACATGACAATGCGGAATAGGATCATTTAAAATTCCTTTAGCAATTAATCCAGAGGGATGTGAAATATCTGCTAATAAAAATGCATCAACAGAGTCGGCAATTTCTCTAAACTTTTCAAAATCAATATCTCTAGAGTAAGCTGATGCTCCAGCAATAATTAATTTTGGTTTTTCATTTAATGCTATTTCAGAAATATTATCATAATCTAATTCACCGGTTATTTCATTTACGCCATAAAATACAGGATTATACAATCGTCCACTAAAGTTAACTGGAGACCCATGTGTTAAATGTCCGCCGTGAGATAAATCAAATCCTAAAATTTTATCTCCAGGGTTTAAAAAAGCATGATATACTGCAGTATTAGCTTGAGAACCAGAATGTGGCTGTACGTTTGCGTATGCTGCTCCAAACAACTCCTTAGCTCTATTAATAGCTATAGTTTCTATTTCATCAACCACTTCACAACCGCCATAATATCTCTTTCCAGGGTAACCTTCTGCATATTTATTGGTTAAAACAGATCCAGTTGCTTTCATTACATCAGGACTAGTGAAATTTTCAGATGCTATTAATTCAATTCCATTCAACTGTCTATTTTCTTCTTTTTCAATTAAATTAAAGATCTCTTTATCTATACTCATATCTAAAAATTTAGAATGTAAATTTAATAACCAATTAATAAATCATAAAGAAATTAATAACATATTTTCAAAAAACAATTAACAATTAACAATATTAATTTTTTATATTTTTAAATGATATTGCAGAATGAGATGAATTATGAACTAAACTTCCATTTTTAATCACTATTAACTGAGGTGATTCGTGATTTATATTAAAATTAGATGCTAATTCGTTTGATAGTTTTTTGTTTTTAACAACATCAATTAAGTAAAATTTTATATCTGAAAAATTTTTATAATCAAATTCAAATTTCTTTAAAACAATTCTACTAATTATACACCTGTAAGAATGTTTGAATATTACAATAAAATCATCTTTATAATTTATATCGTTATAATCATTCGGTTCAATCCATTTAATTTTAGACATTTTAAAAATACTTGTAACTTTGTTTTGTGAATAAAAGAGTAAATATATTAAATAAAAAAGCAAAATATGAGTATCAGTTACTTGATCAGTATAATGCTGGAATAGTTTTAACTGGGACAGAAATTAAATCCATTAGGCAAAATAAAGCCTCTATCTCTGAAAGTTTTTGTGAATTTAATGATAATCAAGAATTATTTATTATTAATATGTTTATTGACGAATATGAGTTTGGTAATCATTATAATCACAAAACAAAATCTCAAAGAAAACTCTTATTAAACAAAAAAGAATTAAAAAAACTTAACAAAGATGTTAGGAATTCAGGTCTTACTATTGTTCCTTTAAAAGTTTTTATAAATGAAAAAGGGTTTGCAAAAATTTTAATATCATTGGCAAAGGGTAAAAAAACTTATGATAAACGTCAAGTTATTAAGGATAGAGAAAATAAAATACAATTAGATAGATTAAAAAAAATTTAATTTAAATCTTTTAATAATGGAACAAACTTAAAGTTTCCATGGTTTTCTTGTTCAAATTTTAATTTTGATATTCTTTTAACAACAATCATTTCTTGAATATTTTTTCCAACAGGAATAACCATTATCCCTCCAACTTTAAGCTGAATTAGTAATTTTTTGGGGATTTCTTCAGCACCTGCAGTAACTAATATTTTATCAAAAGGCTGTTTTTCCTCAAGACCTTTGTATCCATCTCCATAAATAATATTTTTTGAGTGGTAATTTAATTTTGAAAATAATTTTTTTGTTTTTCTATATAATTTATGTTGCCTTTCTATTGTATACACAGTTTTACAAATTTCCATTAAAATTGCAGTTTGATAACCCGAACCTGTTCCTATTTCTAAAACTTTGTCAGATTCAACTAAATTTAATAGTGAAGTTTGAAAAGCAACAGTATATGGCTGTGAAATGGTTTGATTTGATTCAATTGGAAAAGCTTTATCAAGATAAGCATGGCTTTCGAAATCACTATCAATAAAGACATGTCTTGGCACTTTAAGTAATGCTTTTATTACAACAGCAGAATCAATTCCTTTTGTAATTAAATCATCTACTAATCTTTTTCTAAGTCCTTGATGCTTTGAAGAGTCTATCATATTAAAATAAAGCTAAATTAAATAAATAAGAATTGTATTTTTGAAAAAAAATAACATGATTAAAGTTGGTGTAATTGGAATAGGACATTTAGGTTCTATTCATCTAAAATTATTATTAGAATCAGACTATTTCAAAGTAATAGGTTGCTTTGATAAAAATACAAGTTTGAAATTTGAAATTAGTTCGGATGTGTATTTTTATGAAGATGTTAATGAAATGATTATAAAATGTGATGCATTATTTGTTTGTTCAAATACACCTTCTCATTTTGAAATGGTAAAATTATGCTTAATAAACAATAAACATGTTTTTGTTGAAAAACCTATAACAACTACTTTGGAAGAGGCTTTAGAACTTGTTAAACTTACAGAAAAAAATAATCTAATAGGTCAAGTCGGTCATGTTGAAAGGTTTAATCCTGCTATAACCTCTGTTTTAGATATTATAGATAAACCTAAATTTATTGAATGTCATAGATTGGCTGAATTTAATCCAAGAGGAAATGACGTCTCAGTTGTATTAGATTTAATGATTCACGATATTGATATTGTTCTCAAGATTATTGATTCAAATATTAAAAATATTAGTGCTAATGGTGTAGCCGTTATAAGTGATTCCCCTGACATAACTAATGCAAGGGTTGAATTTGAAAATGGAGCGGTTGCTAATTTTACCGCAAGTAGGATATCTTTAAAAAATATGCGGAAAACAAGATTATTTCAACATAACGCATATATTTCTGTTGATTTTTTAGAGAAAAAAAGTGAGGTTGTAAAAATTACTGATTTTCTAGAAAAAAAAGACAATTATGCTATGGTTATAGAAAATCTAAATGGAGAAAAAAAGCAAATATATTATTCAAATCCAGAGTTAAAACCTGTGAACTCAATTATTGAGGAACATAACGATTTTGCAAAATCAATAATTAATAAATCTTTACCCCTGGTTAGCTTTCGTGATGGCTTTAACGCACTTGAGCTTGCAAATAAAATAATTAATAAAGTGAATGGAAATAGTTAAAAATTTAATTAAGATTTCTAAAACAATTCCTGATAATGTTTTAATCGTAGCTGTAAGTAAAACTAAACCGATAAATTACATCAAATCAGCTTATGTTCACGGCCACCGTGATTTTGGTGAAAACAAAGTGCAGGAATTGGTAGAAAAACATGATTCTCTTCCAAAAGATATAAACTGGCACATGATTGGTCATTTACAAAGAAACAAAGTTAAATACATAGCTTCATTCGTTAATCTAATCCACAGTGTTGATAGTTATAGATTACTTTTTGAAATAAACAAACAAGGATTTAAAAATAATAGGGTTATTGATATTTTAGTACAAATTGACATATCTAATGATAATACAAAGTTTGGTTTTACTTATTCTGAATTTGATGAGTTAATTAAGTTAAATAAATTGAAAAGTTTAAAAAATATCAAATTAAAGGGAATGATGGGTATGGCCTCTTATACAACTGATTTGTCTTTAATTGAAAGAGAATTTAATGATCTTAATAAATATTTTAAAAAATATAAATTTAATTTAGAATTAGATGTCCTTTCAATGGGTATGAGCTCAGATTATGAAATAGCTATAAAATATAATAGTAATATGATTAGATTAGGAAGCACTATTTTTGGAACTAGAATTAAATAATTAGTAAAATTGTATTCAATATTAGACGTAGAAACAACTGGTGGTAAATTTAATGAGGAAGGAATTACAGAAATTGCGATTTACAGGTTTGATGGGGAAAAAATAGTTGATCAATTTGTAAGTTTAATAAATCCTGAAATCCCTATTCAACCCTTTGTTCAGCAATTAACGGGCATAAATGATAAAATGCTGATTAATGCACCTAAATTTTTTCAAATTGCAAAAAGAATTTTAGAAATTACTGAAAACTCTATTCTTGTAGCTCACAACTCTTCATTTGATTACAGAATGTTAAAAATTGAATTCGAAAGACTTGGATATCAATTCAATATTTCACAGCTATGTACTGTAAAACTTTCAAAAAAATTAATTCCTGATTTAAAATCTTATAAACTTGGAAACTTAGTAAAAAACTTAGGAATACCTATTTCAAATAGACATAGAGCATCTGGTGATGCATTAGCAACTGTAGAATTATTTAAGCTACTTCTTTTAAAAGACAATGAAAAAATTATAGTAAATAGTTTAATAACAGAAACAAAATCAAGTTCAAAAAATAAATGGCAAAAATTGATAAATAAATTGCCAAACGATGTAGGGATATACTATTTCCATGATCAAAATGGAAAAATAATATACATAGGAAAGAGCAACAACATAAAAAATAGAGTTAATCAGCATCTAACTGGAAAATCTAAAAAATCATTAAATATTCAATTAGAAGCTTTTGATATTACATTTGAAAGAACAGGTAGTGAATTAATTGCCCTATTGAAAGAAAATACTGAAATTAAGAAGCATAAACCAAAGTTTAATAAGCTTTTAAAAAAAATTATTAAAAAATTCTGTTTAGAAATATGTGAAAACTTTGAAGGTGATAAATATTTAAGAATATGTCATTATGATGACACAATAAATTATTTAGAATGTTATTCATCATTAAAAACAGCTAATAATAGACTAGAGTTTTTTAAAAAAAAATATGAACTAAGTGACTCAATCAAAAAAAATAATATAAATATTAATCTATTGATAAAAGACTTAAGTTATAAATTCAAAAACATGTTACTAGTTGATAAAGGAAGAGACATTGATGAAAAAAGTGTTATTGTAGTAAAAAACAATAACTATATTGGATATGGGTTTTTTACTCTTAATCATCAAATCAGTAACTTTGATGTTTTAGATTCGTTGATAGTCAAAAATGAACATATTGAAAATTCTAAGGAGGTTATACTTAAATATTTAAAAAAACATAAAATTGAAAAACTAATTAATTTTGATTGATAATAAGCTAAATAAAAAATTAATTACTATCTCTGGCCCTACTGCTTCTGGAAAATCAAAATTAAGTTTAGATCTTGCTTTAAAACTAAATTGTTCAATAATTTCCTCAGATTCAAGACAGTTTTATAAGGAGATGAAAATCGGAACCGCAGTACCTTCAAAAATTGAATTATCTAAAGTAAAACATTACTGTATTCAACATAAATCTGTAATAAATAATTACACTGTAAACGATTTTCAAATTGAAGCGTTAGAAATTATAAAACATGAATTAAAAATTAATGATCATATTATAATGGTTGGTGGTTCGGGTATGTACATGGACGCAGTAACTCACGGGATGGATACATTTCCCAATATTAGTTCTGAAGTTAGCAAAATAGTTAACTCAAATTACAAACTTTTAGGAATTAAATATTTACATGAAAAATTAAGTGAATTAGATCCTGAATATCTATTAACTGTAGATATTAATAATCATAGAAGGTTGATTAGAGCCCTTGAAGTATCATTGAGTTCAAACAAACCATATTCATCCTATCTTGGAAATAAAAAAATAAATCACAATTTTCAAATAATTAATACTGCAATTAAAATCGATCGAGCTACTCTTTATGAAAGAATTAATAATCGAGTTGATGAAATGATAAATAAAGGTCTTTTAAAAGAGGTTAAAGGTTTATTAAAATATAAAGATTTACGTAGCCTAAATACAGTTGGTTACAAAGAGTTATTTCTTTTTCTTGAAAATAAAATTTCCCTAGAAATTGCAATTAATGAAATTAAAAAAAACTCGAGAAGATATGCTAAGAGACAAATGACTTGGTTAAGAAAAAAAAAGGATATTATATGGATTGAAAATAATATAAATTCCGATGATTTATTAAAAATTATACATCAAAGTAATTTAAAATATTAGTTTCAATTCTTTTATCTAGTCCATTCAGTTCTTCTTTAACAAATTCTAAACCAGTTATTTTTTCATATAATTCTATATATCTATCTGACACCCCTTTTATGTAATCTTTAGACATTTCTGGAATTATTTGATTTTCTTTTCCTTGAAATCCATTGGAAATCAACCATTGTCTTACAAATTCTTTAGATAATTGTTTTTGTGGGAGTTTAGAATTTTGTAAATCTAAATAACTATCTAAATAAAAATACCTTGATGAATCGGGGGTGTGAATCTCATCAATTAAAATAATTTGACCGCTTTTATTTTTTCCAAATTCATATTTTGTGTCAACAAGTATTAAACCTTGATTTTTAGCTATTCTAGATCCTTCTTTAAATAACTTTAACGAAAAATCTTCCAGTTTTAAATAATCCTCCTCATTTACAATATTATTCAAAAGTATTTCTTCTCTTGAAATATCTTCATCATGAGATCCATTATCCGCTTTAGTGGTAGGTGTTAAAATTGGATTTACAAATTTGTCATTTTCAAACATGCCGTCAGGCATATCAACTCCACATATTTTTCTTTCACCAGATTTATAAAGTCTTGCAGCATGGCCTGACAAATATCCTCTAACAACCATTTCAACTTTAAAAGGTTCGCATGCTTGTCCAATCGAAACGTTTGGATCTGGAGAAGAAATAAGCCAATTTGGAACTATGTGGGATGTAGCATCAAGCATTTTACAAGCAATTTGATTTAAAATTTGACCCTTGTAAGGAATTCCTTTAGGAAGAACAACGTCAAATGCAGATAATCTGTCTGTTGATATCATTACTAAAACATCATTTTTAAATTTATAAACTTCCCTAACTTTTCCAGAATACTTAGAAAGCTGATTTGGAAAATTAAAATTTGTTTCAGTTAATGTGTTCATATTAATTAATTAGAGTGTTCAGTATTTTTATAGGCTTCTATAATTCTTTTAACAACTTGATGTCTAATTACATCAGAATCATCGAGATATATCATTTTTATACCCTCAATATTTTTAAGGACTAAGTTAGCTTCTTTTAAACCTGACATTACTCTTCTTGGTAAATCAATTTGACCCGGATCTCCGTTAATCATAAACTTAGCATTAACCCCCATTCTTGTTAAAAACATTTTCATTTGATTATGAGTAGTGTTTTGGCCTTCGTCAAGAATAACAAAAGCATTGTCAAGAGTTCTTCCTCTCATATAAGCCAATGGTGCTATTTCTATAACTCCCCTTTTCAAATAATCATCAAGTTTATCTGTGTCAATCATTTCTTTAAGAGCATCATATAAAGGTTGCATATATGGGTCTAATTTATCTTTCATGTCACCAGGCAAAAAACCAAGGCTCTCACCTGCTTCAACTGCTGGTCTAGTTAAAATAATTTTTTTTACAATTTTATCCTTTAAAGCCTTGACAGCTACTGCAATTCCAGTATAGGTTTTCCCCGTTCCTGCAGGACCAATTGCAAAAACCATATCATTATTAATAAATGCATCAACAATTTTAATTTGATTTATTGTATGAGCTTTAATTCTTTTCTTACCAACCCCATGTAATATTAACTTTCCTCTAAGTGAACTAATTAGTTTTTCACCTTGACCAGACATTATCGAAGTAATAGTTTTATCATTGATACTATCGTTATCTTTCATAATCATGATCAATGAATCTAATCTTATTCTTAACTGAATTATTAAAGCCTCGTCTCCATTAGCGACAATTCTATCCCCTTTTATAATAATTTTAATTGAGGGAAAATTATTTTTAATAATTTTTACAACATCAAAATTTTTTTTATCAAAAAACTCTACAGGATGAATGTCTTTTATAAAATATTCTAGTTTTTTCAAATTACTTATGTTTTATTAAAGGCATATTGTAAATTTATATAATTTTTAGCCTTAAATATTATTTTATTATCATTAAATGAGTGTTATAACTTTAACAACAGATTTTGGAACTAAAGATCATTATGTTGGCTCTGTAAAAGGTGCTTTATTTAATGAATTAGAAAACGTAAATATCGTTGATGTTTCTCACAATATATCTCCATTTAATATAGTAGAGGCAGCTTATATTATTGAAAACAGTTATAAAAATTTTCCTGAGGGTTCTATTCACATCATTGGAGTTGATTCTGAAAAAACAATAGAACAAAGTCATTTGGTAATAAAGTTAGATAATCATTTTTTTATTTGTGCTAACAATGGAATTATGTCTTTACTTGCATCAAAAATAAATCCTGAAAAAATTATTGAGATTAATATTCATAACGATAAGATTACTACATTCTCAGTGATTGATGTTTTTGTGAAAATCGCAGCACATATATACAGAGGCGGTTCAATAGATTTAGTTGGAAATCAAATCTATGAATTAAAAGAATTATATAATTTAAACCCTATTTTAAATGAAAAATCTAACGAAATTTCAGGAAATGTAATATATGTAGATAATTACGATAATGTAGTTACAAATATTTCTAAAAAAATTTTTATTGAGTTTGGCAAATCAAGATCTTTTGAAATTAATGCTAGAAATTACATATTTAAAGAAATTGTTGGGTCATATGGAAATGCTATAAGATTCGATATTAAAAAAGAAAATAGGAAAGAAATTGGTAAGAAAATAGCACTTTTTAATAAATCTAATTACCTGGAATTATCTATATACAAAAGTAATCCTCAAACTTTTGGAGGTGCAGCTAGCTTATTTGGACTAAATTACAGAGATGTCATAACTATAAAATTTAATTAACCAGTGTTAATAAATATGTTTTATTTTAACAATAGTTTCTAATATATTTATTGAATATTAATATACTTTATGAAATTTATAGCATCAAGCTCATTATTACTAAAAAACATTCAGATTTTAGGTGGTATTTTAAATACTAATAATACTCTGCCTATTTTAGATTATTTTTTATTTGATATTTCTGAATCTGTACTAAAAATAACTGCTTCAGATTTAGAAACCACTCTTAGTGCCGAAATTAAAATTGAATCCGAAGATAATGGTTCAATAGCTGTTCCAGCTAAGTTGTTAATAGATACTTTAAAAACATTTCCAGAACAGCCACTTACATTTAATGTTTTAGAGAACAATACAATAGAAATAAGTTCAAATCATGGGAAATACGCTTTAGCTTATGCTAAAGGAGAAGAATTTCCGAAAACATTGCCTATAACAGATCCTAATAACTCTTCTATTTCTTCGAAGGTTTTATATGAAGCTATAAACACTACTATTTTTGCTTCCGGAAATGATGATTTAAGGCCAGTTATGAGTGGGGTCTTTTTTCAATTTTCGAGTGAAAACTCAACTTTTGTAGCAACAGATGCTCATAAATTAGTAAGATATGTAAGAACTGATTATAAATCTGATAAACTTGTTGAGTTTATAATGCCAAAAAAGCCTTTAAATATTTTAAAAGGCATTTTAGCCACAAATGAATTTGAAGTGAAAATTGAATTTAATGAAAGTAATGCAAAATTTACTTTCTCAAATTTATCTTTGACCTGTAGATTAATTGACGGAAAGTATCCAAACTATGAAGCTGTAATTCCGAAAGAAAATCCAAACGTTTTAACTATTGATAGATCATTATTTTTAAACTCTACTAAAAGAGTAAGTATTTTTTCTAATAAAACAACACACCAAGTAAGACTTAAAATAACTGGAAATGAACTTATTATTTCTGCTGAAGATTTAGATTATAGTAATAAAGCTGAGGAAAGATTAATTTGTAACTATAATGGTGATGATATGCAAATTGGTTTTAATTCAAGGTTTTTAACTGAAATGTTATCCAACTTAAATTCTGATGAGGTTAAATTAGAATTATCTCTTCCAAATAGAGCAGGAATTCTTACACCAATAAATTCTGGTTCAGATGCTGAAAAAATTACTATGCTTGTTATGCCAGTTATGCTAAATAACTAAAGATAATAATCTGTTCTAATGAAATGTGATTTTTTAGAATCAATCATTTCTCTTAAAATTCCTTTATTTAATTCATTGTCTTTTGAAGCAACAAATGTTCTTATTGAGAATGATCTAAGTGCATCGTGTACACTTAATGTAGCTACCGCAGAATCTTTTCTTCCAGTAAATGGATAAATATCTGGTCCCCTTTGACAAGCACTATTTAAGTTAACTCTACAAACTAAATTTACCATAGAATCAATTATTGGACCTAATGTGTCAACATCTTTTCCGAAAATACTAACTTGCTGACCATAATTAGAGGCAGACATATCTTTAATAGGAGTTGAAATTTCAGAAAATGAAATTACCGGAATTACAGGACCAAACTGTTCTTCTTTATAAACATTCATATCCTTAGTTACTGGATATAAAACAGCTGGAAAGACAAAATTCTTTTGTTTATTCCCACCTTTGTTATTTAATATTTTTGCACCTTTATCAATAGCATCATCAATTAAATCAGAAATATATTTAGGCTTAGCCGGCTCAGGCAAAGGAGTTAATAATGTGTTTTCCCATGGAAGCCCTAGCTTTAACTCATCAACAGCTTTGACAAATTTAGATAAGAACTCATCTTTAATTTCTTCATGAACGTATAATATTTTAAGAGCTGTACATCTTTGGCCATTAAACGATAATGTTCCTGAAATACATTCTTTAACAGTTAAGTCAATATCTGCATCTTTTAAAATTATTCCTGGATTTTTTGCTTCTAAACCTAAAACTAATCTTAATCTATTTTTTTGAGGATGTAAATCTTGGAGGGATATAGCTGATGAACTGTGGCCAATTAAGGCTAATACGTCAACTTTACCGCTTTTCATAATTGGAGTGGCTATCTCCCTTCCTCTTCCAAAAACTATATTTACAACACCAGCTGGAAAAGATTCTTTAAAAGCATCTAATAATGGTGCAATTAATAAAACCCCATGTTTTGCTGGTTTAAATATTGTTGTATTTCCCATTATAATGGCAGGTATCAGTAATGCAAAAGTTTCATTTAAAGGGTAGTTATATGGACCTAAACATAATACTACACCAAGTGGACCTCGTCTAATTAAAGCTCTTACACCTGATTTATTTTGAAAAGTAGCTCCCTTTCTGTCAATTCTTTTATACTCAAGAATTGTATCATTTATGTATTCTACTGTTCTATCAAATTCTTTTCTTGAATCATTTAAATTCTTTCCAATTTCCCACATTAAAAGTTTAACAATCTCTTCTCTTTTAGTTTTCATTTTTTCTACAAAAGATTCCATGCACTGAATCCTTTCATAAACCTTCATAGTAGGCCAAACACCTTGTCCATAATTAAACGCAGTGTGAGCAGCATCTAATGCTTTTAAAGCATAATCCCCTGACATTTCTGGCGTATTTCCAATAAGTAATGGCTGGTCATCATTATTACTACAAAGTAATGTAGAATAAACTTGGGTTTGTTTTCCATCCCAATTGCTTATTTGTCCATTAATCAAATATTCATTATGATTAATTACATTATTAATTTGATATTCTTTTGGAACCGTATTCATAGTTTTAATTTTAATTAAACAATTGTTTTCATTGAAGTCATCGACGTTCGTAACTTTTTTCCTATAACTTCGACAGGATGAGATCTAATAATTTCATTGACTTTAATTAATTCTGTGTTATCAATTTGTTCTGAATGAACAAAAGGCTTTCCAATGTGTTTTGATTCAATTGTATTGAAAAATTCATTTAATAACGGTTTACATGCATGATCAAACAAATAACAACCATATTCAGCTGTATCGGATATAATTCTGTTCATTTCAAATAATTTTTTCTTTGCTATTAGATTAGCAATAAGGGGAGTTTCGTGTAAGGATTCATAGTAAGCAGATTCATCAATAATGCCCGAACTTGTCATTGTTTCAAATGCTAATTCTACACCTGACCTTATAAAAGCTACCATTAATAATCCATTGTCAAAAAACTCTTGTTCAGAAATTTCACCTTCACATGGTAAAGTTTTTTCAAATGCAGTTTTCCCAGTTTCAGCTCTCCAATTTAGCAAGTTTACATCGTCATTACTCCAGTCTTTCATCATTGTTGAGGAAAAATGTCCTGACATAATATCATCCATATGTTTGTTAAAAAGTGGTCTCATTATGTCTTTTAAATTCTCTGAAAGATTAAAAGCTTCAATTTTAGCAGAATTATTTAATCTATCCATCATGTTCGTAATTCCACCATGCTTTAATGCCTCAGTAATAGTTTCCCATCCATATTGAATTAATTTGGAGGCATATGCTGGGTCAATTCCGTTTTGCACCATTTTATTAAACGATAAGATGGAGCCTGTTTGTAAAACTCCACATAAAATAGTCTGTTCTCCCATTAAATCTGATTTAACTTCAGCGACAAATGACGACTCCAACACTCCTGCTCTATTGCCACCAGTAGCCACTGCATAGGCTTTAGCAACTTCCATACCAATATTTTGAGGATCATTTTCAGGATGAACAGCTATTAATGTAGGAACACCAAAACCTCTTTTATATTCTTCTCTAACTTCACTTCCTGGACATTTAGGAGCAACCATAATTACTGTGATATCCTTTCTAATCTCCATTCCCTCTTCAACTATATTAAAACCATGTGAATAAGATAAGATTGAATTTTTTTTCATTAAAGGCATCAAACTTGTTACTACACTGGTGTGATTTTTATCTGGTGTTAAGTTTAAAATCATATCCGATTTTGGTATCAATTCTTCTAAAGCTCCTACTACAAAATCATTTGATGTTGCGTTTATATAAGAATCTCGTTTCTCTGAAATTGCTTCCTTTCTTAATGCATAAGAGATATCAAGACCAGAATCCCTCATGTTAAGGCCTTGATTCAAGCCTTGTGCACCACAACCTATAATAACAATTTTTTTACCAAGAAGTGCAGAAACTCCTTCTGAAAACTCAGAGGAGTCCATGAATCTGCATTTGCCCAATTGATCAATTTTTTGACTTAGCGATAATTGATTAAAATAATTTTTCATAATTTATTTATCTGTGTTTAATCCAAGTAAATTGGAAATATTCATTGGTTCTTTAGAAACCGAAATTCTACCTGATCTTACAAATTGTAACAACCCGTAAGGTTCCAATTCTTTATATAATTTCTCTGTGTCATCTCTCCAACCGGTTTTTTCTATGACAAAATAATTTGGTGAAACTGTTACAATATTAGCCTGACTATTTTTAATAATCTTTTGAATATGCTTTTCATCAAATAGTGATTTAGACTTGACTTTGTAAAGAGCTGTTTCTAGAAATATAGTTTGATCATCAGTATGATAAAAAGAAGCTATTACTTCAATTTGTTTTTCTATCTGTTTAATAATCCTTTGTATTGAAAATTCAGTTGATTTAACTACAATAACAAATCTGAATATATTATCTATTTCGGAGGGCGATGTTGTAAGACTTTCGATATTTATATGACGTTTTAAGAATATTGCAGAAATTCTGTTTAATAAACCTATGTTATTTTCAGTGTATATTGATACGGTATATGTATTTTTTAAATCTTTCATATTATTCTAATCTAATATCTGAAACTGAAGCACCTGTAGGAATCATTGGAAATACGTTGTCCTCTTTTTCAACAGAAACTTCTAAAAAATAAGGTTTATTAGATTTTATCATTCTATTCACAGCACCTTTCAAATTTTTTCTTTCACTTACCTTTTCAGCTTCTAAATAATATCCTTTAGCTATAGTTACAAAATCAGGATTTACAAGCTCAGTTGAGGCATACCTTTTATCAAAAAACATTTGTTGCCATTGTCTGACCATCCCTAAAAAATTATTATTTAAAACAACAATTTTAACTGCACTACCAGTTTGAAAAATTGTTCCTAATTCTTGAATGGTCATTTGATATCCGCCATCACCAATAACAGCAACAACTTCTCTTTCAGGCGCTCCCATTTTGGCTCCAAGAGCAGCAGGAAGAGCAAAACCCATGGTACCTAATCCACCAGAAGTAATATTTGATTTAGATTTATTGAATTTAGCATACCTGCAAGTAACCATTTGGTGCTGACCTACATCAGTTACAATAATTGCATCTCCATTAGTCGAATTGTTAATCTCTTTAATAACCTCAGCCATAGTTAACCCATTCTTTGTTGGATTAATTTCGTTATTTATAACTTTTTTATATTCAATTTCATAATGAAACGAAAATTTTTCTAACCAACTTTTATGAGAACTTTTATTAACCATTGATGTTAATAAAGGAATAGTTTCTTTAATGTTTCCTAAGACTGCAATATCACACTCAACATTCTTATTAATTTCTGCAGGGTCAATTTCCATATGAATAACCTTAGCTTGCTTGGCATAGGTTTCTAAATTTCCTGTAACACGATCATCAAAACGCATTCCTATAGCAATTAATAAATCACATTCGTTAGTTAAAACGTTAGGCCCATAATTTCCGTGCATTCCAACCATTCCTACATTTAAATAATGTTCAGTTGGTAAGGCAGATAACCCTAGTATAGTCCAAGCAGATGGTATTCCTGTTTTCTCGATAAAATCCTTAAATTCATTTTCAGCTTCACCCAAAATAACACCTTGTCCAAAAACTATAAATGGTTTTTTTGATTCATTAATTAAATGACTAGCTTTTTTAATTTGATCAATTGAATAATCAGGAACTGGCTTATAACTTCTTACAGATAAACATTTATTATACTGAAAATTCATTAATTCAAATTGAGCATCTTTTGTAATGTCTATTAAAACAGGACCTGGTCTTCCAGATCTAGCAATATAAAATGCTTTAGCCAAAATTTCTGGAATATCTTTAGCTTGAGTTATTTGACAATTCCATTTTGTAACAGGTGTAGATATACCAATTATATCAGTTTCTTGAAAAGCATCAGAACCAAGTAAATGTGATGCAACTTGACCAGTTATACAAACCATTGCAGTTGAATCTATTTGAGCATCTGCAATTCCTGTGACTAAATTAGTGGCTCCAGGACCGGATGTTGCCATTACTACACCTACTTTTCCAGAAACTCTTGAAAAGCCTTGAGCAGCATGTGTAGCTCCTTGTTCATGTCTAGTTAAAACGTGATTTAATTTATCTTGAAACTTATACAACTCATCGTATATGGGCATAATTGCTCCTCCAGGATAACCGTATATTAAATCAACACCTTCTTCGATTAGTGACCTTATGACTGCCTCTGCACCTGATATTTTATTATTATTACTCATTAATTATCTGTAACACATCCTTTTGATGCATTTGAAACATTTTTGCAATATTTATATAATATTCCGTTTTTAAACTTAAGTTCTGGTTTAATCCAATTATTTTTTCTTTTTGTCAATTCTTCTTCTGAAATATCTAAAGATATTGAATTAGTAATCGCATCAATAATTATGTTATCATTATTTTTTATAAGTGCTATGTTACCTCCGTCTTGAGCTTCAGGACAAATATGACCAACGACAAAACCATGAGTACCACCTGAAAATCTACCATCAGTTATTAATGCTACTTCCTTTCCTAATCCACAACCCATTATTGCTGACGTAGGTTTTAACATTTCGGGCATTCCTGGGCCACCCTTTGGACCTACATAACGTATAACAACTGTATTACCTTTTTTAACTAATCCATTTTTTATACCATCATTAGCTTCCTGTTCAGAATCAAAAACAATAGCTTTTCCTGAAAATTTTAAACCTTCTTTTCCAGTAATTTTTGCAACTGACCCTTTTGTAGCTATATTTCCGTATAAGATTCTAATATGTCCAGAATCTTTAATAGGTTCTGAGATTGGTTTTATTACATTTTGATTAAAATCTAATGATTTTACATCTTCTAAATTTTCTTTTATTGTTTTTCCAGTAACTGTCATGCAGTCTCCATTTAACAAATTATTTTCTAACATATATTTCATTACGGCTGGAATTCCACCAACATCATGAAGATCTTCCATAAGAAATTTTCCGCTAGGCTTTAAATCTGCTAAAAAAGGAGTCTTTTCTGAAATTTTTTGAAAATCGTCAATTGTAAAATTAATATTAGCACTTTTAGCAATGGCAAGCATGTGAAGAACAGCATTTGTTGATCCTCCTAAAACTGTTATTAATCTTACAGCATTTTTAATAGATTCTTTAGTAACTATGTCTAAAGGTTTTAAATCAAGATTAATTAAATTAAAAATTGCTTTTCCAACTAAATCACATTCTTTAGTTTTTTGAGAACTAGTTGCAGGGTTTGATGAATTATACGGAAGTGACATACCCATTGCCTCTATTGCAGACGACATGGTGTTTGCAGTATACATTCCACCGCAGGCACCAGCACCTGGACAGGCATTTTTTATAATATTACTAAATTCATTTTCATCAATTTTTCCAGAAACTTTTTCACCCCAAGCTTCAAATGCCGAAACAACATCAAGTTTCTTTCCATTGTGACACCCTGGAGCAATTGTTCCACCATAAACTAAAATTGATGGTCGATTGAGTCTTAGCATTGAAATTAATGCACCAGGCATATTTTTATCACAACCAACAACAGTTATTAAAGAATCATAAGCCATTGCTTGTACAACAGTCTCAATTGAATCAGCGATAATATCACGAGATGGAAGTGAATATCTCATGCCTTGAGTTCCCATTGAAATACCATCACTAACTCCAATTGTATTAAATATTAATCCAATTAATTCATTTTTATTAATACCATCTTTAATATTCTTAGAAAGATTATTTAAATGCATATTACAGGGATTACCCTCATAACCAGTACTAGCAATACCAACAAATGGCTTAGATAAATCCTTAGTAGTTAATCCAATTGCATGAAGCATTGCTTTAGCGGCTGGCTGAGTAGGATCTTGGGTGACGGCTTTACTATATTTATTTAAAATCATTTCTAAAAAAAAACCCCTTATCTAAAGAGAAGGAGCAAAATTTAATACTATATAAAAGTAAACAAAAAATCAATTAATTTACCTCATCATTAATTTAATTCATATTTTTATCAAAATCATAATTTAATTATTCAAAAAAACCCTTTTTTTATGGATAAATCATTAAAATCAACAATTGACAATCAAAAAAATTATTTTAAATCAAAAAAAACATATAATGTCGACTTTAGAATTCAAAAATTAAAAGATCTTTTAAATGAGATTAAATCAAGCGAAAAAGAAATAGAATTAGCTTTATTTAATGACTTAGGTAAATCAAAAGGAGAAAGTTATTTAACTGAAATACATTTTGTTTATTCCGAAATTAAAATTGCTCTTAGAAATTTAAAAAAATGGACCAAAAGAAAAGCTGTTAGATCTACCCTACTAAATTTTCCATCATCTGATTACATAATTGCTGAACCTTATGGAAACACACTCCATATTTCACCTTGGAACTACCCTTTTCAATTATCAATTGCTCCACTAATCGGAGCAATAGCAGCTGGAAATACGATTCTTTTAAAACCATCTGAATACTCTGAACAAACAAGTCAAATATTAAATAAAATTTTAAGTTCAGTTTTTGATAAAGGTCACGTAGATGTTGTTCTCGGCGGTCCTGATATATCAACTAAATTATTAGAATTTAAATGGGATTATATCTTTTTCACAGGAAGTGTTAGCGTTGGAAAAATTATAGCAAAAGCTGCTGCTACAAACTTAACTCCTACAACTCTTGAACTTGGCGGAAAAAACCCTTGTATAGTTGACGAAACTGCTTCAATTAAGGTCACAGCAAAACGAATAGTGTGGGGAAAATTTACAAACTGTGGTCAAACATGTATAGCTCCTGATTTTTTAATTGTAAATAAAAAAATAAAAAACGATTTAATTAAAGAATTAATTGCCCAAATTATTAATACCTATAGTGATGATGTTATAAAATGTGAAGAATATGGAAGAATTATCAGTGATAAACACATGAAATATCTTAATTCATTGCTCAAGAACGAAAAAATATTGCATGGTGGTAAATTTGATATGGATAGTAAGTTTTTTGAACCAACAATAGTAGAAGTTGAAAATTTAGATTCTAAAATAATGGAAGATGAAATATTTGGACCAATATTACCTATTATTGAATATAGTGATTTTAAAGAGGTTGATGAATTAGTAAATAAATATTCACATCCTTTAGCATTATATATTTTTACAAACAGAAGTGAATTTGGAAAAAAATTTTTAGAATCTCACCCATTTGGAGGTGGTGCTATTAATGATACTGTTATGCATATAGCAAATGATAGACTGCCTTTTGGAGGAGTTGGACAAAGTGGTATGGGAAAATACCATGGAGAATCAACATTTGATACATTTTCTCATTTCAAGCCATACATTTCTAAGCCTCTATGGATAGATCCTCCACTGAGATATCCTCCTTTTAAAAATAAGATAAGTTTCTTAAAAAAAATATTAAAGTTAATATCATAGATTTGCGCAAAAATAATACCAAGAATGAAGAAAGAAAAATCCGTTTCTGACGCCATAAAATATCGTAGGTCTGTAAGAGTTTTTTAATAATGATGACATCGACCCTGATAAAGTAAAAAAATGCTTATTTAATGCTAGCTTAGCCCCCAACAGTAGTAACCTTCAATTATGGGAATTTGTTCATGTTAGTGATAAAAAAATTTTAAAAAAATTATCAAAAGCTTGCTTTAATCAAAATGCTGCTAAAACAGCTAATCAATTAGTTGTTATTGTTGTAAGAAAAGATCTTTGGAAAAAAAGAGCTCAATGGAACGTTGATGTTATTACAAAGCAATCAAAAAATAATGAAATTTCTGAAAAAAGATTAAAACAAGCCCATGCTTATTACAAAAAAATTATACCAACATTATACGCTGATTTTTTTGGCATTTTTGGAGTAATTAAAAGTATAATATTTCAAATTATTGGATTGTTCAGACCAACCATGAGACAGGTTACTAGTTCAGACACTAGAATTGTTGCACACAAAAGCGCTGGATTAGCAGCTCAAAACTTTATGTTAAGTATGTCAGGAATTGGTTATGACACTTGCCCTATGGAGGGATCAGATACTTTAATGGTAAAAAACATTTTAAATCTTCCATATAATTCTGAAATAAATATGGTTATAGGGTGTGGAATTAGAACAAAGGAAGGGATTTATGGAGATCAATTAAGAGTTCCTTTTAAAGATGTATATCGTTATATTTGACAAATTTTATCAATGAACACATCTCTTTTCAAAGAAATATGTAGTACTTATGCTACAGGAGTTACTATAATTACTTCTAAAGACAATAATAAAGATTATGGATTTACAGCTAATTCATTTACTTCTGTTTCTATTGATCCACTATTAGTTTTATTTTGTTTAAACAAAGAAGCTAAATCAAATATTGCTTTAAAAAAAAATAGTTTTTTTAATGTAAGTATCTTAAGTAATGTTCAAAAAGATATTTGTTATCAGTTTGCTAATAATAAATTAAGTCAAAAAGAAAGGTTTAGTGGAATTAAAACAACTGAATCCAAAAATAATATAAAAATAATATCAAATTCTTGTTCTTTCCTAGAATGTAAAATAATAGACACAATAAGTGCTGGAGACCACTTTATATATATTGGTAAATGTTTGAGTGGTGAAATAAATAAATCTAAGTTAAATCCTTTAATATATCATGAAGGAAAAACACTATAAATTATCTAACCCCTCTTTTAACCAATTTAAGTATTTGTCTTTGGAAGTGTACTGTATTGGTTTATTGAGTATTCTTAAATCATTATCTAAAAGCACATAATACGGTTGCGAAGCACTTTTGAAGTTAATTGCTTGAAAGGTAGCTCCTTTCTCTCCTACTGTTTTAATAATTTTTTCTTTACCAGACTTGTATTTTAATGTAATGAAATCTTTGACTTCTAACTCCTTTCTATCATCAACATAAAGTGATATTAAAACAAAATTATCATTAATCAAATTATAAACTTCAGGATCAGTCCAAACGTTTTCTTCAATCCTCCTACAATTTACACATGCCCATCCAGTAAAATCTAATAATATTGGTTTGTTTTGAGATTTAGCGTAACTAAGACCTGAATCAAAGTCTTTAAAGCAAGTAAAGCCCAAAGGACAATCATTTGACTTACTATAAATGGAATAAAATGCTGGAGGGGTAAATCCACTTAATATTCTAGCTTTATCAGAACCGTTTTGTAACAAAGCTGGAAAAAGATAAACAGAAAAACCTAAAACAAAAAAACCTAGAATAAGATTAAATTTTGATGTTATAACATTTTTACTCTCATGTGGGAATTTATATAAACCTAATAAATACAAAGACAAAGAAAAAGAAATTAATACCCATATTCCAATAAAAACTTCTCTTTTAAGTATCCCCCAATGTTCAACTAAATCGGCGTTAGACAAAAACTTGAAAGCAAAACCTAATTCTAAAAAACCTAAAATTACTTTAAACGTATTCATCCATCTCCCAGATTTAGGAAGAGTAGTTAGCAAATTTGGGAATAAAGCAAAAATTGTAAATGGTAAAGCTAAAGCTACTCCAAAACCTAACATCCCTATGGTTAACTGAATTGCGCCCCCTTGAGATGAAATTGAACCAACTAACAAAGAACCTAAAATTGGACCAGTACAGGAAAACGATACTAATACCAAAGTTAATGCCATAAAAAAAATTCCTATATAGCCACCAACAGAGTTAGATTTTGAGTCAATTGAATTAACCCATTTTGAAGGGATTGTTATTTCATAGAAACCAAAAAATGAAAACGCAAACAAAATAAAGACTACAAAAAAGAAGATATTCAATCCTGCATTTGTTGATATACTGTTTAATATTTCTGGATCAATTGAATCAAGAAAATGAAAAGGAATACTTAAGGACAAATAGATACCAACTATAAATAGACCGTATATAATTGCATTGAACTTGGAATTCTGTTCAGATTTGTTATTTGTAAAGAACGAAACAGTCAGTGGAATCATTGGAAAAACACATGGTGTAAGAAGTGCTAATAAACCACCAATAAATCCAAGTATAAATAGATTTAAATATGAACTAGAAGTCAAAGCTGAACTATCGTTAATTGTAGATAATAATTCCGTGTTTTTTAAATCAATTGCTAATGCATTGTTGTTTTCATAGATATCGGATGTTAAATCTATATTTTCAATAGCTAATGTTGATCCGTCAAAATTAAAAATAAGATTTGCTTCTCTAAAAATACATACAACGTCGTCACAAGCCTGATATGCAATTACAGCAGAGATATTATAAATAATTTTATTAGTCTCAATTAATTGTGTGAAAGTTGATTGATTTTCAAAATAAGATTGTTCAATCTGAAAAATAGGATCAAATTTTGTTATTGATTGAGACTCACTAACATCTCCAATTAATTTAACGGATTGTGATTTATTATCAAAAATAAACTCTGTTGGAATCGCTCCCCCAGATAATAAGTTCTGTGAATATAACCTCCACTTTTTCTGAATGTTAGCTGTGGTAATTAGTTCAAAAGTGTTTTCAGAAATCTTATTTACCTTAGTCTCAAAAGTTATTGGATCCTGAGAATAACCAAGAAAACTTAGAGTTAAAAATAATATTACTAAAAAATTATTTTTCAAAGAATGATATTTTTAAATTAGAATCAGTGTCAGTATACTTTCTTCTATCAAATCTTATGCCAATTACCCATAAAATATGATCTTGATCAGTTAGCACATATTGTTTATCTTTTTCAAATTTAGACAGCTTATTGTCTTTTAATAATTTAGACACTAATTTTTTTCCATTCATGCCTGTTGGATAAATCAAATCACCGGGTTGACATTTTCTGATTATTAAAGGAAATTTAATTTGATCTTTAATTAAGTATAAAGATTTTTTGTCATTAACGTAATTACCTTCTTCTACTAATATATTTTCTGGAAACAAGAAATCACTTTGGTTATTATAAAAATAATCTATTTTAATATTTTTAGTATTTTTTTTAATTATTAGATGTGTCCTATTGCTTAAAATAGAATATAGTTTAGAAGTAATAATTTTTCCAGTTTCAGCTTTACATAAACTAACAATTTGATCTGTGTTTTTAAATCCATAATCAGTAAACAAATTAAAAATCATTACACTTGACAAATTTTTTAGTGCTGTTTTTAAGATTAAAATTTCATCATTTTTAGTTTTAAAATTAATGGACTTAAAATTTTCTGTATGTTCTTTTAAGATTAAATTAGATTCATTTAGACGAGCTAAGGTTTTAGAAAAGTTACTTGTAAAATTAGAATCAATATCACTTAAGACTGGAACTAACTTATTACGAATTTTATTTCTCAAATAATCGTTTTTTAAGTTAGAAGAATCTTCTCTCCATTTAATATTAATATCATTAGCATAATCAATTATTTGAGATTTATTAAAGGGCAGTAAAGGTCGAACTACTTTATTATTAATTGAATTTATACCGGTAAGACCATCAATTCCAGTAGATCTAGTTAAATTAATCAAAAATGTTTCTATAGAATCATTTAAATGATGAGCAGTTAATATAAAATCATATTTATATAACTCAAGTAATTCATAAAACCAATCATACCTTAATTTTCTAGCAGCCATTTGGACTGAATGCTTAGGTATATTAATATTAAAATCTTTTGAATAAAACGGGACAGATATTTTATTGCATAAATTTTCAACAAAAAAACTATCATCATCACTTTCTTTATGCCTCAATTTAAAATTACAATGTGCAACTCCAATTTTATAATTCATTTTATTTAAAAGGTGCAAAAGAACCACACTGTCAATACCTCCACTAACACAAACCAATAATTTTTTGCCATGTAAAAAAGACAAATCATTATCAATGTGTTTATTAATTAGATCTAACATTCTTAACAATATTACATTAAAAAAGCATATAAATTAAGTTAATGATAAAATCATTGCTTTACCTTTTAACAAGCATTCATCATATTCGTTTACCCCTTTTGATTTAGCAGTAATAGCACTACCAACATGAAAAGACAAGTGTTTACTCTCAGAATCATATATAAGTGACCTTATTACTACATTAAAATCAAAATTACCATAAGGATCTATAAAACCAACAGCTCCACTGTAAAGCCCTCTTTTTGTTTCCTCTAGTTCATCAATTATTTTCATTGCTTTAACTTTAGGAGCTCCAGTCATACTGCCCATTGGAAAACTACCCTCAATTATTTTACTAATTTTCAAAGAAGAATCAACTTTAGATTCAATTGTAGAAATCATTTGATGAACTTGTTTAAAAGGATAAACCTCACATAATTCCTTAACCTTAACAGAACCTGGTTTTGAAAATCTTGACATATCATTTCTTACTAAATCTACAATCATTATATTTTCAGACCTTTCTTTAGGATCAAGGCTTAAATTATCTTTTAATTTTTTGTCAATAACAAAATCTATATCTCTTCTACTTGTACCTTTAATGGGTTGACTAATTAGTTTGTTATTATTTCTTTTTAAATATCTTTCTGGAGAAGAGCAAATTAAATGTAATTTTTTGTTTTTAAAATAAACACTCATCGGAGATTTAGATATTTTATTAAGATTTTTATAAACGTAAAGTGGATTTATTTTAGCATGTTCACTAAACCACTCAAAACAAAAGTTAGCTTCATATACATCTCCTCTATTAATATGGTTTTTTAATACATCTATCTTATTTAAATATTGTTCTTTATTAAGTTTTTGGCTTAGTTTAGGAGGATTAAAAGGATTGTTTTCATTTTTACAATTCAAATTATTAATAGTGTTCCAATCTTCAATAATTAAATTAGATTCTAAATACAAAGCTTCAACATAATCATTTTTTATTATCCATATTTTTTTTGGCTGATAAAAATATAGATTAGGTAAGTTAAAATTGTCAGGATTATTACTTTTTAAATTTTCAATCTCATTTTTTAAATCATAATTTAAATATCCGAATACCCAGTCATCAACTTTTTTTAAATAATTATCCAGTTTTTGTGTGGAATTATTTTTTGTAAAAGGTATCTCCGACTCCAGTTCAACAGCACATATGCACTCATATTGTTTAATATTAGAACTGTAGTTGTTTGAATTTAAAAATGAAGAGTAAGTAAACTTATTTGACCACTTTAATAATTTATCTCTAAAAAGATTTAAATCTTCAAGTTTAAATTTTTTAGAAAATCTTTTCAATTTTTTTTTCTTCAAATTTACTTAATTGTTTTTTTTAAAATATATTTTGTTTGTTAAATATTTTTGTAGACATTTACAATGTGATTAACAATAGATATTTTAATTTTTCTTTAAACGCACCGGCTGTCCGTCGTGCCCGCCCTTTTGGGTATATATCTATTTAGGAAACTAGGTGAGTCCAGTTTCATTTCAATTCATTCTTAACTAAAACTTTAAACATCTTGGAAATTACTGTTGCTTCATTGAAGCATATAAAATATTGTGATATTATATCAAAATCTATTAGTTCTTCAGCAAAGACTAGAGGAACAGGAATAGCTTTAAGATCGCCTGAATACATTAGAAAAAAAATTGAAAATGGCAATGCAGTTATTGCAATCAAAGAAAATGATTTTGCTGGGTTTTGTTATATAGAAATATGGGGGCACGGAAAATATGTTGCTCATTCAGGACTGATTGTTAATCCGTTATTTAGAGGAAAAGGGCTTGCAAAAAAAATTAAAAAATTAACATTTGAACATTCAATTTATAAATATCCAAACGCTAAGATATTTGGAATTACTACTGGGTTACCCGTTATGAAAATAAATTATCAATTAGGTTATAAGCCAGTAACATTTTCTGAGTTAACAAGCGATGAAGAATTTTGGAAAGGATGTCAAACATGTAAAAATTATGACGTTTTAAACAGAACAAATAAATCCATGTGTCTTTGCACTGGGATGCTTTATGAACCAAAAAAATAAATCATGAAAAAAATAGTACTTGCTTACAGTGGAGGATTGGACACTTCTTATTGCTTAAAAAAATTATCAATTGACAACGAAGTTCATGCTGTAAACGTCAATACTGGCGGTTATACAATTGAAGAATCTAATAAAATTAAAGAAAAAGCAATCAAATTAGGAGCTTATTCGTTTACAACTATTGATGCAGTTGATTTATTTTACAACACAATAATTAAATATCTAGTTTTTGGAAACGTATTGAGAAACAATACATATCCCCTATCGGTAAGTTCTGAAAGAACAATCCAAGCTATGGAAATAGTAAATTATGCTAAAAAAAACAAAGCAACTCATATAGCTCACGGAAGTACAGGTGCAGGAAATGATCAAGTTAGATTTGATACGATATTTCAGATACTTGCACCAGAAATAAAAATATTATCACCAATAAGAGATTTAAAATTAACAAGAGAGGAAGAAATTGATTATTTAAACCAGCAAGGAATAAAATTATCATGGGAAAAAGCTAAATATTCAATTAATAAAGGGCTCTGGGGAACGAGTGTAGGTGGGGATGAAACTTTGACTTCAGATTTAAAATTACCAAGTTCAGCATATCCAGGAAATTTAAAAAACAAAGATTCTAAAGAAATAACCCTAACATTTAAAAATGGAGAAATAAGTGGGATAAATGGAGAAAAATATGATTCAGTCACATGTATTGAATTAATTTCAAAACAATGCGACGATTACTGTATTGGAAGAGATATTCATGTTGGTGACAGTATTATTGGAATTAAAGGAAGGGTAGGATTTCAAGCTGGCGGACCTATGTTGATAATAAAATCCCATCATCTTCTTGAAAAACACACATTAACAAAATGGCAACAGTTCCAAAAAGATCAACTTTCTAATTTCTATGGAATGCACTTACACGAGGGTCAATATTTAGATCCTGTTTTAAGAGATATTGAAAGTTTTCTTCAAAGTAGCCAAAACAATGTTAATGGAGATGTTCATGTTACATTACACCCATTCAGATTTGAATTAAATGGAATTTGTTCTAAAAATGACTTAATGAACAGAAAATTCGGAACATATGGAGAGATTAATAATAAATGGTCTGCAGATGATGCGAAAGGCTTTATAAAGATAGTTTCAAATCAAAATAAAATACATCAATATGTCAACAAAAAATAAAATTAAAGTAGGTATTGTTGGAGCATCTGGATACACTGGAGGAGAACTTTTAAGACTGTTAGTTAATCATGAAGGTGTTGAGATAGTATTTGCTTACAGCAAAACTAACACTGGTAAATTAGTTAGTGATATTTACACTGATTTAATTGATGAAGTTAATATTGAGTTTACTAATACAATTAAAGAAAGTGATGTAATTTTTCTTTGTCTGGGTCATGGAAAATCGTATAATTTTTTATTAAAAAATTCAATTAATCAAAAAACTAAAATCATTGATTTAAGTCAAGATTTTAGATTAGAGAAATCTATTACAATAGGAAACAATACAAGAAAATTCACTTATGGGTTACCCGAACTACAAAAAAATCTAATTAAAACCTCAAAAAATATAGCAAACCCGGGCTGTTTTGCCACAGCACTACAATTAGCTTTATTACCTTCAATTAATTCAAACATTATAAACGGCGAAATACATTCAAACGCAATAACTGGTAGTACTGGAGCAGGAATAATACCAACTAACACTACTCATTTCAGTTGGAGAAATAACAATGTGTCGTCTTATAAAGAATTTAATCATCAACATCTTGATGAAATTAAATATTCATTTAATAAAAAATCAATAAATAAATACAATATAAATTTTATCCCTGTTAGAGGATGCTTCACAAGAGGTATTTTTTCAACAAGTTATTTTAATTGTGAATATGAAATAAATGATATTAAAGAAATTTACAAGCAATTTTATCACGATCATCCCTTTGTAATCATTTCTGAAAATGAAATCAATTTAAAACAAGTAATTAATACTAATAAGTGTATTCTTCATCTTTCATTTTTAAATGGAAAATTAATAATTACTTCAATCATCGATAATTTATTAAAAGGCGCTTCAGGACAAGCTATTCAAAATATGAATTTAATGTTTGGATTAAATGAAAATGAGGGTTTAAAACTAAAATCATCAATTTTTTAAAAAAAATTTAAAATGAAAATAGCAATTATAGGAGCAGGAAATTTAGGAAGCAGTATCGCTGATGGGTTGTATATCAATAATATGATTACTGAATTATACTTAACTAAAAATAATTTATCCACACTTACAAAATGGAAAAAAATCCCAAATGTTTCTGTTTCATCTAACAATGTTGAAGCTGTAAATAGTTCTGATATAATTATTCTTTGTGTCCAACCTTCACAGTTTAAAAACCTTTCTAATGACTTAAAAAAGCATATAAAAGAAAAACATACTATTATATCAACTATTACTGGTTTAACCTTAGGTATTCTTGAAAGTACTTTTGGAATAAACAGAAATATTGTGAGAGCTATGCCAAATACTGCAATTTCCGTTGGAAAATCAACAACATGTTTGTGCAGCAACTCATTTGGTAAAACAAAATTAAATTTAGCACAATCCATATTTAACAATCTTGGTGAAAGTTTCATCGTAAAAGAGAAAAACATGCAAGCTGCAACTGTACTTTGTGCTAGTGGAATTGCATTTTGGATGAGATTAATAAGGTCTACAGCACAGGGAGGAGTTCAATTAGGATTTGAAAGTAGTGAATCATTAAATATGTCAATTTCAACAGCATTAGGTGCAGTTTCATTATTAATGAAAAACAACAGTCACCCAGAAGAGGAAATAGACAAAGTTACCACACCTAGTGGATGTACTATTAAAGGATTGATAGAAATGGAGCATCATGGATTAAGTTCAGCCTTAATTAATGGTTTAATATCATCATTCGAAAAAATAAATCAAATATCATTAAAATGAGTTTATTCAATGTTTACCCTTTGTATCAAATGACACCATCTCATGCTAAGATGTGTTATGTATATGAAAAAAATGGAACAAAATATTTGGATCTGTATGGCGGTCATGCAGTGATATCAATAGGACACAGTCATCCAACTTATGTTAAGGCATTAACAAATCAGCTAAACAATATTGGGTTTTACTCAAATTATATAATAAATGAATTACAACAAAGTGTTGCTAATGAAATAAAAATTCAATCCAAGTGTAATAACTATAATCTTTTTATGACTAATAGTGGCGCAGAATCAAATGAAAATGCACTTCAAGTTGCATCATTTTACACTAAAAAATCTAGAATAATAGCATTCAAAAATTCTTTTCATGGAAGAAGTAACGCAGCATTAAGTATTACTGACAATCCTAATATTAAATCAAAGATGAATGAGAAAATAAATGTAACATTTCTTGATTTTAACGATAAAAATAATTTCAATAAAGAAATTTCTAAAGGAGATGTAAGTTCGGTAATATTTGAGTCAATTCAAGGTGTTGGAGGATTAGATGAACCAGAAACTGAATTTGTAAAATACATTTCGAAACAATGTAAAAAATACAATACTTGTCTAATAGCAGATGAAGTTCAATCTGGATTTGGAAGAACCGGAGATTTCTTTGCGTTTCAAAAGCATGATATTGATCCTGATATAATTTGTATTGCCAAAGGAATGGGTAATGGATTTCCTGTTGGTGGAATTTTAATTAAAGATCATATAAAATCAAAATATGGTATGCTAGGAACAACATTTGGAGGAAATCATTTAGCTTGTACTGCAGTTTTAGCAGTACTAAGTACTATCAAAAAGGAAAAATTATTACAAAATTCCAAGTCATTAGAAAATTATTTTAGAGAAAAAATTTCATTAATTAAATCAGTAAAAAAAATTAAAGGAAGAGGGCTTATGTTGGGTTTAGAATTTGATTTCGAAGCTTCTGAGTTAAGAAAGAATTTAATTTTTAAACATAAAATTTTCACTGGAGGAAGTGCAAATAAGAATTTATTAAGAATTCTTCCTCCGTTGAATATTCAAAAAAAGCATATAGATAAACTTTACAATGCATTAAAAATAGAATTATCATGAAAAACTTTTTAAACTCAGATGATATAATTAATTATCAGTATTTATTGAACGAAATTAATAAACTTAAAAATGATAAGTCAGACATAAGTCATATTGGAAAAAATAAAGTTATGGGTCTTTTATTTTTTAATCCAAGTCTTAGAACCAGGTTAAGTACTCAAAAGGCAGCAATGAATCTTGGATTTAAATCCATTATAATGAACTTTAAGGATGATGGATGGCAACTTGAATTTGATGAGAATATTATTATGTCAGGAAATAAAGCAGAGCATGTAAAAGATGCAGCTAAAGTAATATCTCAATATTGTGATATTTTGGGAATTAGGGCGTTTGCTGAACTGAAAGACAAAGAAATTGATAACAGTGATAAAATAATTAATTCTTTTGTTAAATACGCAACTATTCCCATTTTAAACTTAGAAAGTTCAATAGCACATCCTCTTCAAGCACTTGCTGATGCTGCTACGATTAATGAAAATATAAATTCAAACAATCCTAAAATAGTTTTATCATGGGCACCTCATCCAAAGCCTCTTCCACATGCTGTAGCTAACTCATTTATAAATATGTGTAAAATCAACAACTATGACTTAACTATTACAAATCCCAAAGGATATGATTTAAGTAAAAAAATTACAGAGGGGATTCAAATTATAAACAATCAAGAATTAGCTTTTGAAAATGCTGATTTTATTTACGCTAAAAATTGGTCTAGTTATGACCAATATGGTAAAGTACTTTTAAATGATGATTCATGGTTAATAAATGAAAATAAAATGAAATTAACTAACAATGCTTTTTTCATGCATTGTCTTCCAGTAAGAAGAAATGTAGTGGTAACAGATTCAGTGTTAGACTCAAATAGATCACTTGTTATACAACAGGCTAATAATAGAACATATGCAACTCAAACTATATTAAAAGAATTAATAAGTAATGAAAAATAAATTAACAATTATAAAAGTTGGAGGAGGAATATTAAATGAAAGAAAATTATTTGAAATTTTTCTAGAAAATTATTCAAAAATTAAGGGATTAAAATTATTAATTCATGGTGGAGGTGTTATTGCCTCTAGTTATATGATTAGACTTGGAATTCCAGTCAAAATGAATAAAGGAAGAAGAATAACAGATTCAAACACATTAGATATTGCTGTAATGACTTATGCTGGACTTATAAATAAAAATATAGTTTCAATTCTTCAAAAGTTCAATTGTAATGCTATTGGTCTTTGTGGTGCAGATGCAAATTTGATTACATCAAAAATTAGAGAGATTAAAGAAATTGATTATGGATTAGTTGGAGATATTATAAGTGTAAATGATAATTTTATTAATCAATTATTGAAATTAAAAATTTCTCCAATTATTTGTTCTTTAACTCATAACGGATATGGTCAATTACTAAATACTAATGCAGATAGTATTGCATCTGAAATTTCAATAAAACTATCTAAAAATTACGATGTGACTTTAAAGTATTGTTTTGATAAACCTGGTGTTTTAATTGATAAAAATGACAATTTAAGTTTAAAAAAAACAATTAGTAAAACTGATTATAAGCAGCTTGTTAATAATAAAATTATTTCTGATGGAATGGTGCCTAAAATTGAAAATTGCTTTTATGCATTAGAAAATGGTGTAAATAATGTTTTTATTGGAGATCACGATATAATAAAAACAACAGATGATTGTTCTAAAATAATTTTATAATGAATGAGTTAACAACAAATGCAATTAAGCTATTAGAGGATTTAATAAAAATTGAATCATATTCTTTCAATGAAATTAAAACAGGCAACAGAATAGAAAAATGGTTCAAATCACATGGAATTGAATTTAAAAGAAATCAAAATAACGTATATGCTTTCAATAAATTTTATGACTCTAACAAACCCACGATACTACTTAATTCTCACCATGACACAGTCAAACCTAATAAAGGATATAAAAATGATCCTTTTGAAAGCAAGATAGAAAATGGTAAGCTATACGGGCTTGGAAGTAATGATGCTGGCGGAGCTTTAGTTTCATTAATTGCAGTTTTCACCTATTATTATAATAAAAAAGATTTAAAATATAATTTAATAATTCTTGCTTCAGCTGAGGAAGAATGTTCAGGTGAAAATGGAATTGCTTCAATTATTCCAATTCTTCCAAAAATTGATTTTGCAATAATTGGTGAACCAACATTGATGAAAATGGCTATTGCTGAGAGAGGGTTAATTGTATTTGACATTAAAATTAGAGGAACATCAAGTCATGCAGCACACATAAATGATGATAATCCAATTATTAAATCAATAGAAGTACTTAAATGGATTGATAATTTAAAATTTGAAAAAAAATCTAAATTTTTAGGAAATGTAAAAGCTACAGTAACTCAAATACAATCTGGGAATCAGCACAATGTCGTTCCTTCAGAGCTAAAAATAGTTTTAGATGTTAGAGTAAATGATTGTTACACAAATCAAGAGATATATGACATTTTAAAAAAAGATTCACCATGTGAAATTACACCTAGATCATTAAATCTTAATTCCTCATCAATTTCTACTGATCATGCAATTGTTTCAGCAGCTAATAAATTAGGAGTTCAAAAATACGGCTCACCTACTCTATCAGATCAATCTAAAATTTCGTTTCCATCGATAAAAATGGGTCCTGGTGATTCTTTAAGGTCACACAGTGCTGATGAATACATATATGTTGATGAAATTAAAAATGCAATACCATTATACATTCAACTTTTAAATAAAATAATTTAATCATGAAACTCTGGAACAAAGAAGATAATTTAAATATTAAAATTGAAAAATTTACTGTTGGTAAAGACAGGTACTATGATCTTTACTTAGCTGAATACGATATTAGGGCTACTATTGCACATGCAAAAATGTTACATAATATTAAAATTATAACTCATTATGAACTTGATAAAATTATATCAGAATTAGAAAAAATTGATAATGATATTAAAATAGGACAATTTACTATTGAAGAGGATTATGAGGACGTTCATTCAAAAATAGAATCAATACTTGTTGAAAAATTAGGAAAAATTGGAAAGAAAATTCATACTGGAAGATCTAGAAATGATCAAGTATTAGTTGCAACACAACTTTATTTGAAAAATGAAATATTTGAAATAAAACTATTAACAAAAAGTTTATTTAGTACATTAATTGAATTAGCAAAAAAAAATAAAAACCTTTTACTTCCTGGATACACTCATTTACAAGTGGCTATGCCCTCATCTTTTGGTTTATGGTTCTCCTCATACGCAGAATCATTGATTGATGACATTTTTTATTTAAATACTGCATTTAAAATTAATGATCAAAATCCTCTTGGGAGTGCTGCAGGATATGGAAGTTCATTTAAAATAGACAGAGATTTTACAACTAAAGAATTAGGTTTTAATGAATTAAAATACAATGTAATATCTTCTCAAATGAACAGAGGAAAAGTTGAAAAATCCGTTGCTATTGCTATAGGTTCTTTAGCTAGTACATTATCAAAGTTTTCAGCTGATATTTGTTTTTATATGACTCAAGAATTAAATTTTATATCATTTCCAGATGAAATCACAACTGGTTCAAGTATAATGCCCCATAAAAAAAACCCTGATGTATTTGAACTAATAAGAGGCAAGTGTAATATCATACAATCTCTAATAAGTGAATTTAATTCTATTTCTATAAATCTTACAAGTGGATATCACAGAGATTTACAATTGTATAAAGGAAAAGTAATTGAGTCCATCATTGATATTAAAAACTGCTTAGAAATATTTAACTATTCAATAAATAAAATCAGAATCAGAAAAAATATTTTAGATGATGATAAATACAAATATGTATTTTCAGTTGAAAATTTAAATGAACTAGTTAATAGTGGCTATTCTTTCAGGGATGCATATTTAAAAATATCCGATGATATTAAAACTGATAACTTTATCCCAAAAAAAGATTTTAATCATTCCTTAAAAGGTAGTATTGGTAATCTTTGTTTGAAAGAAATAGAAATAAAAATGAAAAAGGCACTAAATTAAATATGTAAAGCTCTATCTTCTGTAGCTGCTAATGCTGCTTCTTTAATAGCTTCAGCATAAGTCGGATGAGAATGACTCATTCTAGAAATATCTTCTGCAGAGGCTCTAAATTCCATTGCGGTTACAGCTTCTGCAATTAAATCAGCAGCTCTAGCACCAATAATGTGTACACCAAGAATTTCATCGGTTTTTTTATCTGCTAAAATCTTTACAAAACCATCAATATCCATACTTGCTCTTGCCCTACCTAATGCTCTCATAGGAAATTGCCCAGTTTTAAAGTCAATTCCTTCACTTTTCAATTGTTCTTGAGTTTTACCAACAGATGCTACTTCAGGCCAAGTATATATAACGTTTGGAATTAAATTGTAATTAATATGAGGCTTTTGTTTTGCTAATATTTCAGCTACTAAAACTCCTTCTTCCTCAGCCTTGTGAGCTAACATAGGACCTTTAATAACATCTCCAATGGCATATATATTTTCAATGTTAGTTTGAAGTTTATCATTTACTTCAATTTGACCTTTATCATTTGTATTAATTCCAACAGAACTGAGATTTAGTCCTTTTGTGTAAGGTTTTCTGCCAACAGAAACAAGACAATAATCTCCTTCAAAATTAACATTTGAACCGTTTGAATCTTCAGCAGTCACATTAATAGTGTTGTTTTCAGATTTTACTGAGGTTACTTTATGAGATAAATAAAATTTAATTTTTTGCTTCTTAAATATTCTTAATAATTCTTTAGAAATAGCACCATCCATAAAAGGAGTTATTTTGTCAGAATACTCAATAACCGAAACCTCTGATCCTAACCTACTGTAAACCTGACCTAATTCAAGCCCTATTACACCTCCGCCTATAACAACTAATTTTTTTGGTATTTCTTTTAATTTCAAAGCTTCAGTCGAAGAGATAATTCTTTTCTTATCGATGTTTGCAAAAGGTAATGAAATTGGTTTAGATCCAGTAGCTATAATAGCGTTACTAAATTTTATTTTATCAGCACCTTCAATGTTAATGACTTGATTATTTTCAAAAGACCCAATACCGTTAAAAACTTTAATTTTGTTTTTAGACATTAGATAATCAATTCCTTTTGTAGTCTGATCTACAACTAAATTTTTTCTAGAAATCATTTTATTTAAATCCACTTTAATTGAACCTTCAATTTCAATACCGTGGGTTGAAAAATTATGAATAGCTTCATGATAATGGTGAGAAGAATCTAATAATGATTTGGATGGAATACATCCAACGTTTAGACAGGTACCGCCTAATGTATTATACTTCTCAATAATAGCTGTTTTCATACCTAATTGTGCGCATCTTATAGCGCAAACATATCCACCGGGTCCTGAACCTATTACAACAACATCAAAATGTTCCATCATTTTTTTTTCAAAAATACAAATGTTTTAATTTATTTCATAAATCAATCACGTTTTTAATTGAACTAAATTATATATTAGCTAGATGACAAAAACAGGAGAAAAAAATCAGAAAAAAGTAAGTTTATCATTAAATGAGTCATTATTTCCAATAGTACTTTTAATAATATTTTTATCATTTAATGTTTATGTTTATGGAGATGATGCCATGGGAGGTTCAAATCAATTTATACTTCTACTTGGGGCTGCAGCTGGAATCGGATTAGGTATTTTCAAAGGATTTAAGTTTAGTAACATGATGAGTCAAGTTGCCGAAAATTTAAAATCTGTAACTGGTGCAATAGTCATTTTACTTTTTGTTGGTGCATTATCTGGAACATGGTTAATAAGCGGTATTATACCCTCAATGATATATTATGGTTTAAACATACTTCATCCATCAATTTTTCTTCCAGCATGTTTAGTTATCTGTGCAATTATTTCAATTGCGACTGGAAGTAGTTGGACAACATCTGCTACAGTTGGAATTGCGTTAATAGGCATTTCTAAGGCAATAGGAATACCTGTAGAAATGTCAGCTGGCGCAATTATATCAGGAGCTTATTTTGGAGATAAATTGTCTCCGTTAAGTGACACAACAAATCTAGCCCCTGCAATATCTGGTTCTGATTTATTTACTCATATAAAATATTTAACAATAACTACAATTCCAACAATAACAATTAGCCTTATAATATTTGTTATTTTAAACTTTTACATGATTTCTTCTGGACCAACAGATAATACTGTTTTGCTAGAAGCAATTAATCAAACTTTTAACATTACTCCTTTAATATTTATAGTACCATTTATTGTAATTGTTTTAATTATAAAAAAAACACCACCTATTATTGCTCTGTTTACTGGAACAATTTTAGGAGCAATATTTGCTCTTATTTTTCAACAAGATATTTTAACGCAATTATCAAATTCTAGTTCCTTAACATTTGAAGGTGCCTATAGTGCTATTATTAATTCAATAACTGTAGATACAAATATTGAATCTGGAAATTCTGAACTAAATGATCTATTTAAAAGTGGAGGAATGCTTGGAATGATGAATACAATTTGGTTAGTAATTAGTGCAATGGTTTTTGGAGGAGTTATGGAATCAATTGGTGCTTTAAAAACTATAACAACATCGTTACTAAACTTAGGTAAATCAACTTTTTCATTATTTGCAAGTACTGCTGGAAGCTGCTTAGCTATTAACCTAACAACATCAGATCAATATTTAGCTATCGTAATTCCAGGAAAAATGTTTGAAAAAGCATTTAAAGAAAAAAATTTAGCGCCTGAAAACTTAAGTAGAACCTTAGAAGATACTGGAACAGTAACATCAGTGTTAATACCATGGAATAGCTGTGGTGCTTATCAATCTGGAGTTTTAGGGGTAAGTGTCTTAGATTACTTCTTTTACGCTATATTTAATTGGTTAAGTTTCTTTATGACGTTAATAGTAGCAGGGTTAAATTATAAAATAAAAAAACTTGAAATTAAGAAAGCTTAATATTATTAATTATAAATATTTACTTTTGTTAAACACTTCTTATGTCTAAAACTAAAAGTAAGTTAAAAGGATATTTTTCATTATCAAGAACTCAACAAATCATGTTTGGAGTTTTTTTAGTGCTATTTTCAATTATTATTTTTTCTTCTTTAGTCTCTTATTTCGGAACATGGAGAGCTGATCAATCTGAACTAACTCAATTCTTTGATAAAGATGTAAATTCAGTAAATATTGCCAGCAAATTTGGCGCTCTTATAAGTCATTTTTTAATTTATTTAATGTTTGGTGTTTCCTCTTTTATTTTACCAATTTTATTATTTATTTCGGGTTTAACTTTATTTGTAAATGCAGATTTAAAAAAACTTTATAATAGATGGTTTTGGGGTATATTGATAATGATTTGGATTTCATTATTTTTTGGATATTATTCTCCAAATTATATTTATTCAGGTAGTGTTGGATTTGAAGCAAATGAGTTTTTAAAAATTTATATTGGTGAAATCGGAATAATTTTAATATTAATTTTCGGATTACTTACATACCTAGTTGTAAGATTAAAAGTAACTCCAGAAAAAGTTTTTAATTTTTTCAAAAAAATGTATCCCAAAGTAAAGAGTGAATTAATTGATGAAAATCAAACTAATCCAATTGAAATAGATCTCTCAACCAAATTAAATCCAGAAAAGTCTGAATCTAAATTTAATATCAAAAGTGAAGATTTGAAACCTACAATTACAAATTTTTCCTCATATAATGATAAGGTTGATGTTAAGCCTACTGAAAATAGCGAAAGCGAAAGTGAAATTAAAATTGAAATTGAAAAAAATGAAGAAGAAGAAATACTAGATGAAGACGCTATCGCAAAAGGATTGGTAAAGAAATTCGGTGAATATGACCATACCTTAGAATTAAAAAACTACAAAACTCCATCAATTGAATTATTAAACGAATATGATAACGGTGGAGTAATTACTATAAATGAAGAAGAATTAGAGGAGAATAAAGAAAAAATAATTGAAACTCTTAAAAATTATAAAATTGGTATTGACCAAATAAAAGCTACGATTGGACCAACTGTAACTCTTTATGAAATTATTCCGGAAGCAGGAATTAGAATATCAAAAATTAAAAATTTAGAAGACGACATAGCATTATCATTAGCTGCATTAGGAATTAGAATTATCGCACCAATCCCCGGAAAAGGAACAATTGGAATAGAAGTTCCAAATAAAAATTCAACTATTGTTTCTATGAAATCAGTATTAGCTTCAAAAAATTATCAAGAAGCTGAAATGGAACTTCCTATCGCATTAGGAAAAAATATAAGTAATGAAACTTATGTAGTTGATCTGGCGAAAATGCCACACTTATTAATGGCAGGTGCTACAGGTCAGGGAAAATCAGTTGGACTTAACACAGTCTTAACATCACTTCTTTATAAAAAACACCCCTCTGAAGTAAAATTTGTTTTAGTTGATCCAAAAAAAGTTGAATTAACTTTATTTAATAAGATAGAAAGACACTATTTAGCAAAGCTTCCTGATACAGATGAAGCTATTATTACTGATAATAAAGCTGTAATTAAAACCTTAAATTCATTATGTATCGAAATGGATAACAGGTATGAAATGTTAAAAAATGCACTTTGTAGAAACATTAAAGAATACAATGCAAAATTTAAACAAAGAAAATTAAATCCAGATTCTGGTAATGTTTTTCTCCCTTATATTGTTTTAATAATTGATGAATTTGCTGATCTAATTATGACAGCAGGAAAAGAGGTAGAAACTCCTATTGCAAGATTAGCTCAATTAGCTAGAGCTGTAGGTATTCACTTAATAATAGCAACTCAAAGACCATCTGTAAATGTTATAACTGGAATAATTAAAGCTAATTTTCCTGCAAGAATTGCATTTAGGGTTACATCAAAAATCGATTCCAGAACTATATTAGATAGTGGCGGTGCCGATCAGTTAATTGGAAAGGGTGATATGCTTTATACTCAAGGAAATGAATTAGTAAGAATACAATGTGCTTTTGTTGATACTCCTGAAATAAATAAAATTACAGATTTTATAGGCTCTCAAAAAGCATATGCTACAGCCTATGAATTACCAGAGTATGTTGGTGAAGAAAGTTCAAGTTCTTTAGATAATAACATTGAGGATAGAGATGTTTTATTTAGAGAAGCTGCTGAAATTATAGTAATAGCTCAACAAGGTTCAGCATCATTATTGCAACGTAAAATGAAACTGGGTTATAACAGAGCTGGTAGAATTATTGACCAGCTAGAAGCTGCGGGAATAGTAGGTGCATTTGAAGGAAGTAAAGCAAGAGAAGTTTTAGTTTTAGATTTAGCTTCACTAAACACTTTATTAGAAAGTGAAAAAAATAAATAATGAAAAAATTCTTATTAATAATTGTCATATTTAGTTTAAATATAAACGCTCAGAATGATCCTAGAGCAGAAAAATTGTTAGCTAAAGTTTCAAATAAAATAGATTCAGCAAAAAGTTATAAAATCGATTTTAAGTACACCTTAGAAAATAAATTAGAGGGAATTAACCAAGATGCAGATGGAACTGTAACTATTCAAGGAGATAATTATTTATTAAATTTTATGGGAATTACTCAAATATGTGATTCTAATAATATCTATTCTATCGTTCCA
Organism: uncultured Bacteroidota bacterium; assembly: GCA_902510655.1. GTDB lineage: Bacteria > Bacteroidota > Bacteroidia > Flavobacteriales > Flavobacteriaceae > MAG-121220-bin8. The sequence goes on from CABXBY010000001.1 coordinate 76,303, forward strand.
GAAAATGAAGAAGTTATAATATCTAGTATTGAAGAGGAAGAAGAACAAACCATAAAGCCATCTAAGTTGCTAAATTTTTACAGAGAAGGTTACTTAATTTTATGGGATAAACTTCAATCAGATTATGACAACAAAATTCAATTTGTTAAGCTAATTCCGAGTAATTCAAATTCAGATATAGATTACTTACTTCTTGGAATTAATATTTCAAACAATAATATTTCTAAACTTATTGAAATTGGAAAAAATAAAACAAAGACTATTCTTAATGTAAATTCAATTGTTTTTGACCCTGTTTTAGAGAAAGATATTTTTATTTTTAATGAAAATAATTATATAGATTATTATATAGAAAAATTATAAAATGAAGATAATAGATCGTTATATATTAACATCTTATCTAAAGATATTTTTTAGTTTCTTTTTTATATTGATGTTTATTTTCATTATTCAAATAATATGGGTATTTATTGATGATTTAGCTGGAAAAGAAGTTGATTTTGAAATAATATTTAAATTTCTTTTGTTCTACTCACCCAAACTACTTCCACTAGTTATTCCGTTAACAGTTTTACTAGCCTCAATAATGACTTTTGGTAATTTATCTGAACAATATGAACTGGCAGCTATTAAATCTTCAGGAATATCACTTTTTAGATCAATGAGAAGTCTTCTAGTTGTTAATATTATTCTATGTGTTGGAATGTTTTTTATAGCTAATAGCCTTATCCCTTATGCAGAATTCAAATCTTATAACCTTAGAAAAAATCTAGCTAAATTAAAACCAGCTTTGGCCATTACAGAGGGTGTTTTCAGTGATATAAACAACATGAATATTAAAGTTGAAAGAAAATACGGTCCAAATAATAATCTTCTTGAGGATATTATTATACATCAAAATAATTTTAATTCTAGAAACACGTTAGTTATAAAAGCTGAATCTGGAGAACTTAAAAGTCAAGATTCAAGTGAAATTTTACAGCTTGTTTTAAATAATGGTAAAAGATATGAGGAAATAGAAAGTAGAAGTCCAAACAACAAACAGGTATCTCCGCATACCCTAGTTTCCTTTGAAAAGCATGTAATGAATATAGATTTAAGAGAATTCAATAAAGTTGATTTTGATGATGAAAAGTTCAGTAATACTTACAGAATGCAAAATATTTCTCAGTTAAATTTTAGTATCGATTCCTTATCCAAAAACTTAGTTTTTAGATATAATAATTTTGCAAAAAATTTTTATGCTAGAACTGGAATCTCAAATTTTGGAAGAAATGTTAGAACAGATAATAGTTTTAAAGATTCGATTTTATACACAAACTACAATTCGCATTTAAAAGATTTTCCAAGGAATAAACAATTAGACGTATTAAACGAATCTTTAAATTTAACAAACAGTCATGTTCAAGTTTTATTAAACCAAAAGGACAATTTTTTTATTAAAGAAAAAATAGTTAATCTTCATAAATCTAATTTATATGATAAGTATGCTTTAGGATTTGCTTCTTTGATTCTATTTTTTGTTGGTGCACCTCTTGGTGCAATAATTAGAAAAGGAGGTATTGGACTTCCAATGGTTGTTTCATTGATATTATTTCTTAGCTATCACTTCATAGGAACTTTCAGTAGAAATGCAGCAGAAGATGGAAGTATTGACGCACTAATTGGAAGCTTAATTCCTAATGCAATAATGTTACCACTAGGATTATATTTAATTTACAGAGCTAGTTCTGATAAATCTATATTTAATTTTGATAAAATATCATATCCTTTTAGACTATTTTTGAAAAAAATTAGTTCTATAAAATTTCGATTAAAAAAATAAATATGAGTAAAGTAATTTTAGATAAAATATCAGATGCAATTGAAGATGTTAAGAATGGGAAAATTATTATTGTTGTTGACGACGAAAATAGAGAAAACGAGGGAGATTTTATTTGTGCTGCTGATCTAGTTACGCCTGAGTCAATAAATTTTATGGCTAAACATGCTAGAGGCCTCATATGTACTCCGATAACAGAAAAAAGATCAAGAAAGTTGAATTTATATCCAATGGTTACTAATAATACTGATCCAATGGATACGGCATTTACGGTTTCTGTAGATTTAAAAGGTTCTGGAGTAACATCTGGAATATCTGCTTCAGATAGATCAAAAACTATAAAAGCAATTGTAGACAACGATACAAAACCAGACGATTTAGCACGTCCTGGTCACATTTTTCCATTAATCGCTAAAGAAGGTGGTGTATTAAGAAGAACTGGACACACAGAAGCTGCTATTGACTTTGCAAGGTTAGCAGGATGTTCACCCGCAGGTGTTATTTGTGAAATAATGTCCGAGGATGGATCTATGGCTAGAGTTCCTGAACTAATTAAAGTAGCTAAGAAATTAGATTTAAAAATTGTATCAATTGAGGATCTTGTTGCTTACAGAATGAAACATGATAGTCTAATTACTAAAAAGGAATCTTTTGTTTTTAATACAAAATTTGGGGATTACAATTTATCCGCTTTTCAACAAACAAATAACAATCAAATACATTTGGTATTGTCAAAAGGAGAATGGAAAGAGAATGAGCCAGTTTTAGTTAGAATAAACTCTTCGATCACTAATAATGATTTGCTAACAACTCTTACGTCTAAATCAAAAAATAAACTTGATGGTATTTTTAATAAAATAAATGAAGAGGAGAAAGGTGTGATAGTCTTTATTAACCAACCTCCTAACCCAGTAAATGTTTTATTTAGACTTAACGAAATAAAAAAACTACAATCTAAAGGAGAATACAAAACACCGCCTGTTGTAATGGATGAAAAAGATTTTGGGATTGGAGCTCAAATACTTCACGATCTGAAAATTCACAAGATAAGATTGTTAACGAATAGTACTCAGATAAAAAGAGTTGGAATGATAGGTTATGGATTAGAAATTGTTGAATATATTAATTACTAAAGAACCATAATTTAGCTGACATTAATAGTACCATAATCAAAAGGAAAAATTTAATTGTTTTTTCACCTTTTTTCACTGACCACCTACTTGATGTCCATCCACCAAGAAAATTTCCCGAAGCTAAAAACAATCCATAAACCCAATTAATTTTGTCAGCCAAAGCAAAGGTTACAATAGCACCTGTTGTGTATATTAAAACAATAACAACTTTAGTAGCATTAACTTTTACAAGACCCAACCTATTATAATAATGAAGAAACAACATTATAACAAATCCAATTCCTGCATTGATAAAACCACCATAAACCCCTATGAAAAAGAAGGCTATCATAGAAATAAATAAATATTTTCCAGTAAGTCTTTCTGAAAGGTTTTTATAATCAATAGTTGGTTTAAAAACTATTAAGAAAACTACTACTATCATTATAATAGCAAGAATTTTATTAAAAAGCTCACCTTCAATATCAATTGCTATTTGTGCACCAATTAAAGCGCCTAATAGACCAGCAAAACCTAAATATGCATTAAATGGGTAATTTGAAACTCCTTTACTTTTAAAACCAGCTGTAGCTGAAAAAGCTGACATAAATATTGCTATTCTATTCGTACCATTAGCAACTGCAGAGGGTAATCCCATAAAAATAAGTAAAGGAAGAGTTAATAACGAGCCTCCTCCTGCCATTGTGTTTATAAATCCTGCAATAAATCCAGCAAGAATTAACAGAGGATAATGCCATGAAAACCATTCTAATTCAAACATATTTCAAATGTAACAAAAAGGAATCTATATAATAATTAAATAAAAATTTGTACTAAATAAAAAGGAAGTTATATTTGCATTCCATTGGAGAAATGGCAGAGTGGTCGAATGCGGCAGTCTTGAAAACTGTTGAGGGTCACACCTCCGGGGGTTCGAATCCCTCTTTCTCCGCTTAGTCAAACCCTAACTACTTTATAAACAAGTGATTAGGGTTTTTCTTTTTAAAATTTGTATGATTATTGTACGGCCAGCACTACTAAAAACCCAAAAAATCTCAATAGTAATTTTTAATTGGTACTACCCTACTCAAATAATATCGGTTTTCTTTAGAGGGGAGGTGTTTGTGTAATGATGTATAATAGTAAGTGTCTTAGTCATATATTATTCAAAAATCTTAATTAACTTTAATAAAAAAATAAATATCTATGAAACTTAATAATGAATATATTGAAAAGCTAAAAAATGTAGACCTTGAGTGGGATTTTGAATATTATGAATTCTTAGATGGAGACGATGAACCAGGGCTTTATTTACTTCGAGGTGAAGATGCAAAGACTTGGAAAAAAGCTAAAGGATGGTCAGAAGAAAATATTGAAGAAAATAGTTCTATTGAATTTTCACAAACTCAAATTGCTGAAATTCAATCAAATGCTATATCAAATGAAAGCTGCCCTGAACATGACAAAATACTCCTTGATCACTTACTAAATTTAATGTAGATTATTAATTCTAAAAACATTATATGAATTCATTTATTAAAAGATGCTTAAAATTTAAAATTATTTTACTTTATAAATTAATTCTACATAATCAGGATTAAATTTTTTATTTACTTCAAAATAAAAATTTTTGATTTCATCCATTTTTTTCCATTCGCTAACTACAGCATTCATTTTCCTTGCTAAATCAATTGAATTAGGGTAATCTTTTTTGCTAATGAACTTTTCATTATTTTTTAATAGTTTTAAAATTTCTTTTTCAAAAAATTTAAAATTTGTTTTAAAATCCTCGTTTAAGGCTACCTCAAAAAAACTTCTTGGTATTGAATCGCTCTTATATCGATTGAGACTTAGCCCTATTGGTACTAAATTTTCAATAATATTTCCAGGTCCCCCTACACTTTTAGGAACAAAATGATCAATATCAACGAGATGCCCAATTGAATAATTTTGATTAAAAAAAGAGTATATTTTTAGTCTTAAATCGCCTGGTATTTTAGGATCTAATTTTTTGACTTGTTTTAAACTGCAATCTGGATTATCATTTAAGTATTTAACATCTTTTTCTTTTAATTCAAAAAATATACTTGCTAAACCACGTTTAATGGAAGCATCATACTCTTTTAACGGTCCATTATAAGGGATTGTCCTTTTAAGTAATTTTTGATTTGTATAATATTGATGACATCTTAACTTATAATTTGAATCAGAAGAGAGCTTATCTTTAAATAATCTTATTTTATCTAACCAATAAGAATCATCTTTAAATTGTTTAGAATAATCTAACACCTCTTCAATTGTGCTAAATACATCAACAGACAAAGTTTTCACAACTTTACCTTTTGCATAAATACCTCCGCTTGTTTCTGCTACATAAATAATATCATACATTTTTAATTTATGGGAAGGTGGATTTCTTTTATCCTTACCAATAGTAATCTCGAAATACCCTTTTTTCTTAGAATTGTTTTTTTTTAAATCTCTAAAAGAGTTACTTCTTTTTATCAAGAATGATTTTATTTTTTGATTTTCCAATAATTTTATTTTAATCACTCAATATGACATACTTCACAAACAATTGCATATTCAAACATTGAATAATTTTTTTCAACTAATGAAATGTCTTCATCACCAATTTCGGAAATAAATTTTAGGCCATCGTTATCTATAAACCATAAATGATCAAAATTAAATTTTAAAAATTTATCAAAAAAGTCTTTCGCTGAAGTAATTTCATTTTTAAAAACATCACTGCCTAATTCTTGGGATGAAGTTAACCCTTCAATACTATCAGAATACATGTAGCTTTGAATTTCCCCATCATCACCATCTGTTAACCCATAGTAGTCTAACAATTCCTCTTCATCTAAATTTTTAATGTTTTTTTTCAATGATACAATAACTAATCTTGCAGAAGAATTATCTGTATCCCACCCTTCGAATTCTTGAAATAGATTTTCCTGTAAATCTTCATCCTCTTCCTGAGAAGATGAATCTTCAACTGAAAAAACCCATATCATCTCATATGTATCTGGATCCTCATCTGTGATCAATGTTCCTGATTCATATTCACCTCCGCAGGATAATTCAATTTCAAATTCCAAATCCCAACCAAATACTTGAAATAATATAGCCAGTTTTTCTCCATCTAACCCTCCTTCCCCCATACTTATAGAAGCTTCCTTAGCAGAGTCAGCGATTTGCATACAGAATTTACTGTAAGGCTTGTTATATGTTCTACTTTGGACATCTACTGTTCCCTTACTAATTAAATAAATCTTTTCATCATTAATTTCAAATGGAATATCATTAGATTCCAACTTTTGAACTTTATCTTCGTTAAAATCTGTGCTGTTTAAGCTTTTTATAGAAAGTGATACTTTTGCCATTATTTTTTAATATTATAATTAATTTTAAATTAATATTTTATTCCTTAAATTCAAAAATATGAACGTATTTAATAATAGGTTTTTTCTAAACCATTTGAAGGACAAGGATTTAATAAGTTATAATGCTAATTCTTTGTGTGATGTTAAACAAGAAAAGTTAAACCATATTTTTAGGACGAACGATGTGTCTTATATTCCTATAATAAGGAGAGATTCTGAATGTTTAGGTGTTGTTAGTAGAAAAAAATATTTTTTTTCTATTCTAGATAATAAAAAGTTTGATATTAAATCTTTAATTATTGAAATGCAAGAGGTTGATAAGGAGGATTCTCTAGAAAAAACTCTTTTAAAACTTAAAAATGAGTCAGGTCTTTTATTAAAGATTGATGGTAAGATTAGAAAATTTATTTCTCCTCGGGTAGTTTCTAATGCATTTGCAACTTACTCATATAGATATATGATGATTGAAAAAGTTGAGATTGCTATTAGAAAATATATTATTAAAAATAACATTGATTTTATTGAATTATTGAAAGAAAAAAAATTAGACAAAAAATTTAATAATAAAGAGAAGGAATTAGATGACCTTTTTTTCTTTGATTATTTGATAATCTTTGGAAGCGCTTGGGAAACTTTGGATTTATTTAAAAATAATTTAGCTGATAAAAAAATGTTTTTATCTGATTTATCACAAATTGCTCAAGTTAGAAATGATCTTTTACATTTTAGAAATAATTTAGAATTTGAGGAAAATATTTTTAAAAATATCCTCAAGTTTTTGAAATAATGAAAAAAATAATCTTTATCGATATGGATGGTGTACTTGTAGATTTTGGAAAGCAAGTCAAGAAAGCTAGAGAAAATCCTAATTTAAGTGATAGATTAAAAAATCATCCTGATCAAATTCCAAATATTTTTAAAAACCCTCCAGTGTATGAGGGAGCAATTGAAGGTGTTAATCAGTTGTACTCTTCAAACTTGTATGATCTTTTTATTGCTACATCACCAGCTTGGTTTAATCCAATGAGTTTTACTCATAAAAGATTATGGATTGAGAAGTATTTCGGTCAATTGTTTAAAAAAAAAATGATTATAACTCATAGAAAAGATTTACTTATTGGAGATTATTTGATTGATGATAGATTAGCCAATGGGGCTAAAGATTTCAAAGGAAAGTTATTGAGATTTGGTTATGATTATGAAAAAAAAACATGGAACGAATATCGAGATTGGGATTCGATTATTAAATATTTATTATAAAAACTATGGAAAAATTAATTAATGAGGCTTTTAAGAGTTATTTGAAAACAGCCAAGCTAGAAAGTAATGAATCAAATATGCCTTATTACATAAACAATAGAAATATTGTTCCTGTTAAAATTAAAATTGAACAATTTCTTCATTTGATTTCAGTTGATAAAGAATTTAGAAAAAGGTGGTGGAAAACAGCTCCCTCGTTTGAAAATTTAAAGGATAATTCATTAATTCAACAGGACTCTCTGATGAAAATAATTATAGGAATTTTGAATGATCCTAATCTAAAGGAACTAAATCAACATGGAAAGAAAGGTCAAGTTTTATATCTTTTTGGAAATGCTGTTGCTTCTTACAGCAACTACAATCATTATTATTTAATCTCAAAAGAAGCTCTTTTGGTTCTTAAAAACAATGATATTGATGTTAGTTCACCAGTTAGTAGATCTAAAATCTTCGAAATTAGACACAATAGAAAAAAACTATTAACCTTTGAACATATGTGTCCTTCATCTCAGTTAATAAAATTATTGATTGAACTTAGAGAAAATCATGAAAGTGGAAAAAATAAATCTTCGAATTTAAGTTTAAATGAAAAGATTTTAGAGAAGTTTTATAATTATGGTTTAGTATGTATAATTACTAAAGATGAAGATATGGGATTGAAAGGAAAATTAAGAACAGATTTATCATTTAGCTCTAAAACCAGTACTTCTCAAATGTTAAATAGATATGAAAAAGCAAATATAGAATTAGCCAATACACTAATTCCAGTTTATGGAAAAATGTACAGATGAAATATAAACTTTCCAAATCGACTTTTATTAGAGGGCTTCAATGTGAGAAGTCACTGTATCTATACAAGAAACATTATAAATTAAAAGATCCCACTAGCCCATCATTACAAGCTGTTTTTGACCAGGGAAATAAAATTGGTGTATTAGCTCAATCCTTATTCAAAGGAGGTGTAGATGCTTCTCCTTCAAGTCATTTTAGGATGATGGAATCCGTAACAAAAACCAAAGCATTTTTAGGAAGTGGAGAATCCATAATTTATGAAGCTACATTCACCTACAATGAAGTATTAGCTGCACTTGATATATTGGTAAAAGATAAGGATGGTTGGAAAGCTTACGAAGTTAAAAGCTCAACCTCTGTTTCAGAGACCTACATTAAGGATGCAGCTATTCAATATTACACAATTGTAAACTCAGGAATCGATTTAGTTGATATTTCTGTAGTTCATATAAATAATCAATATGTCTTAGATGGAAATTTAGATATTGATCAGTTATTTACTATTGAATCAGTAAAAGATAGAGTCTTAGATTATCTTCCTGAAATCCCTAGTGAAATCACAAGATTGAAGAACGTTATCGAACTTGATTCAGCTCCTAATATTGATATTGGATCTCATTGTAATGAACCTTATGACTGTGATTTTAAAGGAACTTGTTGGAAACATATTCCCGAGTATTCTGTATTTGATATCTCTAATCTAAACAAAAAGAAAAAGTTTGATTTTTATAATAGGGGTATTCTAACTTTAGATCAGGTAGATTTATCACAAACAAAGCTTAGTGAAAATCAAATATTACAAATTGAATCTGAAGTTGAAGGAAAGTCTTATATCAACAAAAATGAAATTGGAAATTTTTTACATAATCTTAATTACCCTTTATACTATCTAGATTTTGAAACCATTAACCCTGGTGTTCCTAAATATCAAGGTTTAAGGCCCTATCAAAATAGTATATTTCAGTATTCTCTACATGTTAAACAATCAGAACATTCAGAACTAATACATAAAGAATTCCTTGCTGATCCAATAAAAGATCCTAGGGTTGAACTTATTGAGCAGTTAATAAGTGATTGTGGACATTCAGGCGATATATTAGTTTACAACATAAGCTTTGAAAGAAGCAGATTACATGAACTAATTGAGCAATTTCCTGAACATAAAGATCCGTTACAATGCATTATAGAAAGACTTAAGGATCTTATGATACCATTTCAAAATAAGTGGTATTATACGCCTGAAATGAGAGGCAGTTATTCTATCAAGAGTATACTTCCAGCACTTATTCCAGAACTATCATACAATGATCTTAATATTAATGATGGTGGAACAGCATCTTCAACATTTCAATCTATGATGAATGGTAGTTTTAAAGGAGATGAATTATCAACTAGAAAAGATTTATTAGAATATTGTAAGTTGGATACATATGCTATGGTTAAAATTATAGATAAGCTGAAAAATAAAATTATTTTAAATTTTTAATTGGTAATACCCTACTCTAATAATATCGGTTTTCTTTTGATGGGAGGTGTTCGTATCAGTATGTATAATAGTGAGAGTCTTAGTTCCTTATTCTATTAGTTTATCAATTTTATTCTAGTTAAATACTGATGAGAAGTCATGTACAAATATTCATATTTGTCATCAAAAGCACAATTTGCACTTCTAACTTCAATTCGAATTGTACCAATATGATTTCCGTCGCTTTTAATCAACAAAACTCCACCAGGACCTGTTGCAAAAATAGTACCTGATGGATGTATTTTTAAACCATCAAATGCCCCAATATCTTTTTTAGATAAAACAGAGCCATCAAAAAATATTTCAGGATTTCCTACACCATAATCATTGATTTGATATTTCATAATTATAGGACTTTTTGAATCAGAATTAGCAACATATAAAGTTTTTTCATCATTTGAAATAGCAATACCGTTGGGTCTTGATAAGTTTTTAATTAAAAGTTTTAGTTCACCATTTGGGCTAAGTCTAAAAACACCGTTGAATTGTAATTCTTTTAATTCGTCATTATCCCCATTTTTAAACCCATATGGTGGATCAGTGAAAAATAACTCGTTTTTGCTATTATATACTAAATCATTCGGGCTGTTAAACAGTTTCTTGTTGAATGATGTTGCTATAGGAATAACTTTATTGCTTTGCCAATCTTCAAGTTTTACTATTCTTCTATCACCATGCATACAGATTATTAAGTTTCCTTGCTGATCAATTGTTAAACCATTTGTACCATCTTTTTTTGAATTAGCAACAATTCCTGAGTATCCAATTTCGTTTAAAAAAACATCCAAACCATTTAGTTCATCCCATTTATAAATAACATTATTAGGAACATCAGAAAAAAGAACAGCATTTAGTTTTTTAGACCATACTGGACCTTCTGACCAACTAAACCCTTTTGCAATAATTTCAATTTTTGAATCTTTAGAAATAAAATCATCTATTTCATTTGATATTCTTTCAACAGAACCAATAAAATCATATTGCCCAAAAGAAACAAGTGGAATATACAGTAATAGTAGTATTAGCTTTTTCATTTTTTATTTTTAATTAAATATGTCCTGATATAACAGCAATTAATCCAGGAAAATGCTAAATTCTAAAGTGAGAATTTTTTATAGATTTTTTATATAGCTTATTAATCCATTAAAATAATTTTCTGAATCATCCCACATTGCCATATGACTTCCGTTTGGACAGTGCAAGTATGATCCGTTCTGAACTTCGTTAGCCATCCATTCCATTTGTTTTGGATCCATAGTATCGTATTCTGCTCCAATGGATAGAAAAGGAACATTTATTTTATTTAACTCTTGGGTTACATCCCAATCTTTTAAGCTCGCGTTTCCAACTATTCCAAATTCGGATGGACCTTGCATTTTTAAATATATTGGAAAATTAATTTCTGCAAATGCATTAGAAACATCTTCAGGCCAATCTTCGGCAGGTATTCTTAAGACATGTTCAGGATAGTAATTGTCATGAATTAATTTTAGATAATTTTCATTTGTGTAATCTTCGACTGCTTCATATGATCGAATTTCTTTTAATATTTCTGGATCTAGTTTAAGAGCTAGTACATTTTTAGCATAATCATTATAATCAGGAACAGATGGCACCATATTGGAAACTATCAAAGCTTTGAGGTTTTGTTGATATTTTAAAGCATATTCTATTCCCAGAATACCTCCCCAGGAGTGACCCAACAATATGAAGTTATCTTTATTTAACCCTAATGCTTTTCTAACCTGTTCAACTTCCTCAACATAATGATCTATTGTCCATAAATTATCGATTTGTGGATTATCACTTAACGTAGAACCTAATTGATCATAGTAGTAGTATTCTATTTCTTCACCTGGAAAATAAGATTCAAATCCTTTAAAATATTGGTGATTAGCTCCTGGACCCCCATGGAGTAATAAAACTTTTTTAGACGGATTATTGCCAATACGTTTTGTCCACACATTAAAATCACCATATTCTGTTGAGATTGGAATCATTTTAATTGGATCAGTATTTTTTTCGTTGCAAGAAGTAAAAAAGATAAGTAAAATCAATAAAGTTGTTGATGTAGCTTTCATAGAATTATTTTAAAAATTTAGTGAACTAACTGCAATTTAATAAATTAAAACTTATGAATTTTAATTGGTTCTACCCTACTTTAATAATATCGATTTTCTTTGGAAGAGAGGTGTTTGTATATTGATATGTAAGAGTAAGAGTAAGATTATGAGTGCCTTAATTAAGTGAATTATAAATTTTTATAAACTCTGGAACCATACCAAGCAACATAAAAAAAGCATAATAAAGGAAGAATAAATGAAAAATTAATTTCAGATATTCCTAAAATTTGAATATCGTTTACACCTCTTCCCCCAGCATCTATAACAATTCCTTGAACTTTTGGTAATAAAGCACTACCAACAATAGCCATAACTAATCCAGCGGAACCAATTTTAGATTGTTCCTCTGTAAGATTACCAAGAGCAATACCATAAATTGTTGGAAACATCAAAGAAAGAAAAAATGAAACTGCTACTAAACAATACAAACCAATAACACCATTAATAAGAATAGTTCCTAAGACAAACAACATAGCTAATAAAGCAAAAGACATTAATAGTTTTCCTGAATTTATAAATCTTAGTAAATATGTGCCTACAGCTCGGCCAATTGCAAAAAGAACAAAAGCTACCATTTGGTAGTATCCAGTTGTTACACTATCCATTCCAAAACCCTCTGCATATTGATAGATATAAGTCCAACACATTACCATACCACCTACATTTAAAAATTGAGCCAATACACCCAATACATAATTACTGTCTTTAGCTAAAGTTGAAAATGTATTACTAATACTTGGCATCCCATTTTCATCTTTAAAATGTGGCATTTTGATAGTTGCAAATAATATAAAAACTACTATAATTACTAAACCTAAAACAACATAAGGATCTCTAATGACTAATAAATCAGATGTTTTTATTAGAATTTTAGAAGCTTCATCTAAAGTGCTAAAATCTGAAATATCATCTGATTGCAAATTTTTAAGAACAAATTGTTGAGCTACAAGTAGTCCTGCAATAAGTCCTAAAGGATTGAAGGCCTGTGCTAAATTTAAGCGTTGAGTCGCAGTTTCTTTATCTCCTAAGGACAGTATATATGGATTTGCTGCTGTTTCCAAAAACGCTAGTCCAAATGTTAATATATAAAGTGCCAAACAAAAAAACCAAAACTTTTCATTTAATGCAGCTGGATAAAATAATAACGCCCCGGTAGCATATAAACCTAATCCTATCAAAATACAAGTTTTATAAGAATATTTTCTCATTAACATAGCTGCAGGTAATGCCATACAAAAATAACCTCCGTAAAATGCCATTTGTACCCAAGCTGCTTGAGAATTTGTTAACTCTAACACCTTTTTAAATGCTTGAACCATTGGATCTGTTACCGCATTAGCAAACCCCCACAATACAAAAAGAGATGTTACCAAAACAAATGGAATTAATAATTTTTTTGAAACTACTTTTGGTTTACTGAGTTTATTCATTTAATAAAAGATTTAAAACGGTTATTAGTTATTTGCCATCATATGATAATGAAAATGGTCTAGATGAATTATCGACTCCAAAATTTTTGTTTGGAGTTTTAGTCATATTAAAATTTAAAGTTCCACCATTTATAATGTCATTGTAGTCAATCCATGTTTTATTATAATTATAACCATTTAATTTTAATGATTCAATATAATGACTGTCATAGTTATTATTTTCAGAATTTATTGTAAATGTATTCCCATTTTCCAAATTCATTGTAACCTTCTCAAAAAGTGGACTACCAAAAACATATTGAGGTACGCCCGGCGTAACAGGGTAAAATCCTAATGCGCTAAAAACATACCAAGCAGATGTTTGACCATTGTCTTCATCTCCGCAATATCCATCAGGAGTTGCTGAATAAAGCTTCTTCATTACATCTCTTACTTTATTTTGTGCTTTCCAGGGTTGTTTAGCATAATTATAAAGATAGATCATGTGTTGTATCGGTTGATTTCCATGTGCATAATTTCCCATATTTACAATTTGCATTTCTCTAATTTCGTGAATAGTAAATCCGTAATAAGAATCATCAAATTTTGGAGGCATTGTAAATACTGAATCTAACTTATCAGTGAATTCTAAATCTCCTCCCATTAAATCAATAAGACCTTGGATATCATGAAATACTGACCATGAATAATGTAAACTATTTCCTTCGGTAAAAGCATCTCCCCATTTTAGCGGATTAAAAGGGGATTGAAATGATCCGTCTTCATTCTTTCCTCTCATCCATTTAGTTTCTGGATCAAAAAGATTTGTATAGTTCATAGATTGCCTTAAAAATCGTTTTGAAATTTCTGGTTTATTCATCTTTTTAGCCATTTGTGCAATTGTAAAATCTGCATAAGCATATTCAAGCGATCTAGCTGCATTTTCATTAATTCCAACGTCATAAGGTACATATCCTAACATATTGTAATAATCTACACCCTCTCTTCCTACTGATTTTGCTGGACGACCTTCGTTTATATCAGCATTTTTTATTACTGCTTCTAAAAGAATTTTTTCATCTTTTTCGTTCATATTTCCTTTTAAATAAGCATCAGCAATAATTGGTGCAGAGTTAGAACCAATCATAATATCTCTATGACCTGGACTTGCCCACTCAGGTAACCAACCTGATTCTTTATAAGTATTAGCTAAGCCTTCCATAATCTGTTTATTTAGTTCAGGGTACATTAAGTTAAAAAACGGAAAGACAGCTCTAAAAGTATCCCAAAAACCATTATCTGTAAACATATATCCAGGCAAAACTTCCCCATTGTAAGGGCTGTAGTGGACTACTTGACCAGATTTGTCAATTTCATAAAATTTTCTTGGGAATAATAAAAGTCTATAAAGACAAGAATAAAATGTACGAATATTATCAAGATTTTCGTCCTCAACTAATAATCTTTGAAATTCATTTTCCCAGGAAGATTTAGCTTCTGATTTAACTTCATTAAATGATTTTTTTCCAATTTCCTGTTGAAGATTTAATTCCGCTTGTTCTAAGCTAATAAATGAAGAAGCCACCTTTACATTAATTTCCTCACCTAATTTAGTTTCAAACCCTATAATTGCTCCTACATGAAATCCCTCACTATCTGTATTATCTTCTAATAGTTTCCAATTATCATCCCAGGTGTGATTCAATTTAAAATCTTTATCAAATACCGCTACAAAATAATTATGAAAATTATCAGGAACTCCTCCATTATTATTTTTACAGTAACCAATAATTTTTCTTTCTTCTGGGATTATTTTTACCATTGAACCCTTATCAAAAGCATCTAAAACAATATAAGAATTATCATTTTCAGGAAAAGTAAATCTAAACATTGCTGCCCTCTCTGTTGGTGCAACTTCTGCTGTAACATCGTAGTCTGCTAAATAAGTTTTATAAAAATATGGTCTAGCCTCTTCAGCTTTGTGTGAAAACCATGAAGCTCTTTCATCTTCTTGAAATTTTAATTCGCCTGTTACAGCCATTAAAGAAAAAGAAGCATAGTCATTAAGCCAAGGACTTGGCTGATGCGTTTGTTTTATTCCTCTAATAGTTTCATCATCATATTTATAAGCCCATCCATCTCCCATTTTAGCAGTCTGGGGTGTCCAAAAATTCATTGCCCACGGAGTTGCGATAGCTGGATATGTATTCCCATTTGATAGACTAAATTTAGAATCCGTGCCCATCAAAGGATTGACTAAATCAACCAAACTAGAATATTGCTCATTGTTAAATGAGTTGTTAATTTTTTCTTTTTTATCGGAACAAGAATATATTGATAGAATTAAAATTGATGTTAATAGAATTTGAAAATGCTTTGTCATAATAATTGATTTTTTTAAAACGTTTGGAGTAAGTTTTAAAGTAAAAGTGATTTCTATTTTTGTTAATTAGATAAAAAAATTACTCTCCAATATTATTGAAGAGTAATTTTATCCAAAATATTAACTCAAACAAAAACTTTATTAATCTTCAACCTTTTTAATAACCTGGGTTTTGTACTAAATTTGGATTGATATCTAAATCTCTTTGAGGAATTGGTAAATACAATTGATCTACACTAGTAGGATTTTTACCTAAGTTATTTCCACCTGTATCAGTAAGTCCTTTTAAGTAAGTTACAAGACCTTCTTCCCCGTAGTAACGTTTTAAATCCCAGAATCTTTGACCTTCCATTGCTAACTCTAATCTTCGTTCTTTTAAAATAGCCAATGCAACTTCAGATTGAGATGCTGCTGTAGTTGGGGCAAGTTTAACTCTCGCACGAACTTGGTTAAGATAAGTTATTGCTTGTGCAGTTTGACCTATTTGATTAAGAGCTTCTGCTCTAAGCAATATGATATCTGAATAACGCATTAATAATATATTCCAACGACCTGAAAACCCATCCCAATGTCTTCCATTTTTATAAGTATGTGAAACTGGTTCAGTTGGGTCAGCAAATCCAAGAGGAGGATCTGACATTAAAGATCTATCAGTTACAGTAAGAGTTGATGACCATTTTCTTATTGAATCTCCCATTTCATCAAAAGCTTCGATAAGCTCATGATTGAGTACATTAAATCTAGGAAAAGCCCAACCAACTCCCTCTCCTGGTTTGTCAGCTTCATGAATTGTTAAATCTCCCGGAGGAAGCATTTGTGCTGGATGATATGTACCAGTCATTGTGCTAGCAACATGTTGAAGTTCAAAAATTGATTCAGTTGTATTTTGATGATTACCGTCCCATAAGTGATCGTATGTATCCACTAAAGAATAAACACCACTGTCCATAACCTTACCTGCATATTCTGCTGCTTTTGCATAATCTCCAGTTTCTACATATACTTTTGCTAAAAGTGATTGAGCAGATCCTTTTGTTCCCCTAGAACTTGTTAAAAATCGATTTGCATGTTCTGTAGGTAAATAACTTTCAGCCAGTTCTAAATCTTTTACAATTTGAGCATAGACCTCAACTTCAGGACTTTTCGCTGGAAGCAAGTCACCATCTTGTGATAAAATTAATGGAACATCTCTGTACTGTCTAGCTAAGTGATAGTAATGAAAAGCTCTTAAAAAATAAGCTTGTCCTAAAATATTTTTTCTTTCAGAATCGGAAAAATTAGGATCTTCAATATTTGGAACATTATCAAGAATGATATTAGCTGCTGCTGAATATTTATAGGCTTCATACCAGTTCCATATTCCTGGTTCAAGATCACCAGCTAATGATTCCAATAATTCACAATTGGTAATAGTTCCTGGAGGTCCTCCATGTGAATTATCTGCTCTCATATCTCCAACAATAGTATAGAACCATCTGTATGTGTGTGGATCATTAGTTACCATAGTTCCGTATGCTCCATTTAAAGCTAACTCAGCATCTGCTTTATCATTAAATGCACCATCAACAGTTAATTCGTCTAAGGGTGCCTTATCTAAAAAGTCTTCAGAACATGAGTTAAAAAGTATTAGCATCATTGCTAATATTAAATTTATATTAAATACATTTTTCATTGTTTTATTGTTTTTTTTAATTGTTATATAATTTTTCATTTAGATGTTTTTTAAAATTCGATATTCATTCCAACATTAAATGTTTTGGGCTGTGGGTATGTTCCATAGTCAACACCTTGAATTGTTGCTGACGAACCACCTCTGTTTATTTCTGGAGTATATCCAGTATAATCAGTAATAGTAAACCAGTTTTTTAAATTAGCATATAATCTAAGGCCACTAATATTTAAACCTTTAATTACATTTTCTTCAAAATCGTAGGATAAACTAATATCTCTTACTCTAAGGTATGAACCGTCTTCAACGAAACGACTACTAATTTTTGAATTACCATTCTGATCTAAAATTGTTGCTCTAGGAATATTAGTTATATCCCCCGGTTTTCTCCAACGATTTACAATATCAGCAGATTGATTATGAAGTAATCTCATTTCTTCAAGTTCTTGTCTTCCTGTATTATAAACTTCATTTCCAGAAACACCATCAATAACAATATTTAAATCCCAATTTTTATAGTTAATTTCATTTACAAACCCATACGTAAAATCAGGAAGAGGACTTCCCATAAATTGAAACTTTCCATTATCAGCAAATATTAAATCTCCTGTTTGAGGGTCAACTCCTTCACTTATCTTACCCCAAAAACTACCTATTGGCAAATCATTTTTAGTTATAGTTACATTTCCTCCAAGGTTTTGCAACCAACCGTCAGTTATAATTGCTGTATCAGGAATATTTGTAACTACATTATCATTGAAAGACATGTTAAAAGCTGTACTCCAACTAAAATCATCTTTTTCAACTAAATTGGCATTAATAGCAAATTCGAATCCTGTATTTTCAATTTGTCCATCTAAATTTACTATTTGGTCAAAGAAACCAGTATGCCATGGTAATGAAAGTGGATAAATCATATTATTAGTCTTCTTAGAGTAATAATCAGCTGAAAAATATAATCTATTATCAAAGGCAGAAAAATCAATACCAACGTTAAATTGATCAGAAGTTTCCCATTCAAGATTATTATTTCCAGAGGAAAGACCTAGCCATACACCAGGACCAGTAGTGAATGTATCAATAGCATATTCATTAAATAATAATCTATAAGCATAAGAATTTGTGCCTGCAGGTAAATTTCCTGTTTCACCATATCCTACTCTTAGCTTTAAATCACTAATAAAATCAACATCACTCATAAAATCTTCTTTAAAAATCTTCCATCCTGCAGAAATTGTTTTGAAAGATTCCCATCTATTATCTTCAGGAAGTCTAGATGAACCATCTGTTCTAAAAGACGCAGTTATTAAGTATTTGTCATCAAAGCTATAATTTGCTCTAGCAAAATATGATAGTAATGACCAAGCATTTTTTGAAGCAGAATTGACTATGGTTTCTGAAGCAGAATTAAGCGTTCTAATATTTGCATTAGCAAAATTTCTTTTAGTTTGTAGGCTTGTGTGTATTTTTTCTTCAGAAATACTACTTCCAACAATAACTCCAAGTTGATGTTTATCAAAGGTTTTATCATAATTAAAAGTATTATCGAATATAAAACGAATTGCCTCACCAGTGTTCAGTGAGCCTTCACCTTTAATCCCTTTAGCTTCAGATGTTAGCCTAGGATCTTTAAAAGAAGAATAATGGTTATTTAAAAGAACAACACCCATTTGTGTTTTAAATGATAAGTCACTATTAATTTTTGCAGTAAAATTAACATCGGTAACAATATTATTGATCACATTCAAATTATCATTTCCATAGATATATCCTAAAGGATTATTTAGTCCTCCCTGAGTCCTTGCTTGAGTTGAGTATGTCCCATCATCATTAAAAATAGGCTGAAATCTAGGAGTTACTAAGGCAGCTTGAATAGCTCCTCCAAATCTAGCAGCCATGTTATCAGGAATTGTTTTAACATTAGATCTTGTGTAATTGAAATGAGATCCAAAAGATAGCCATTCATTAATAGTTTGATCTAAATTTATAGACAATGAGTATCTTTTATTTCCAGAAGAAACTACAATTCCATCTTGATCAAGATATCCTAAACCAACGAAAAAAGATCCGTTTTCTCCCCCACCTGATATTGCAGCATTAATACCTGTTACCGGAGCAGCTTCTCTGTAAATTAAATCTTGCCAATTATTATCGGTTGCTAATTCTGATGCAGGGATAGAAGAACCGCTACCATTCAAATCATTAAAGTAGTCAACTGTTCCAGCATTATCTAATACAGGAATTGTTTTTATTACACTAGAAAACCCAGCATAACTATTAACACTTACTTTATATTCTCCTTTTCTTCCTTTTTTCGTAGTTACTAAAACTACTCCATTACTAGCACCAGCAGCTCCGTAAATACCAGCTGCAGAAGCATCTTTTAATACAGTTATATCCTCAATATTATTAGGATCTAGTGCACCAAGTGAATAACTTACTACACCATCAATTACATAAAGTGGCTGTGTATTTCCAGAAAGTGATGACAAACCACGAATAAATATTGTAGGTGCAGCTCCAGGTTGTCCTGAACCTTGAACTACTCTTACTCCAGCTGATCTTCCAGCTAACATTTGTCCAACATCTGTAATTGCCTTTTCGCCAACTCCGTCTAAATCTAAAACTGAAATTGAAGATGTAATATCACCTTTTTTTGTAGTTCCATATCCTGTTACAATAATTTCATCAAGAGAAGATTCATCAAGGCTTAATTGAATATTAATACTATTAGAATTTCCAACAACAACTGTTTGACTTACAAATCCAATAAAAGAAATTTGTAATGATGCTTCATCATTTTCTAAAGCAATTGAAAAATTACCGTCGAAATCAGATGTTGTTCCGTTGTTAGTTCCAACTTCAATAACAGTAGCTCCAGGTAGAGGACTTCCAAAATTATCTGTAATTAATCCCGAAATAATTCTTTGCTCAATCTCATCTTGCTCAGTATCAACTACATTGTTTTTTTCTAATAATTCTGCTTTCTCTAGAATAACAACATTTTGTTTTAATCTAAAATCAATATTATTTTCAAAAATTAAGCTAATAGCTTTTGCTATCGTTACTTCTTTAACAGATAAAGTTATTTTTTTCTTAAAATCATAAATATCATTGTCATAAAAAAATCTTAAATCAGTTGTTGACTCTATGTTATCCAGAATATTCATAATTTCAGTATTTTCAACATTTACTGAAATTTTTTCTTGTGAGTAAATACTCGTGTGCGCAAACGATGAAAGAGTCATAATTACGGAAAGTAAAAAAGAAATCTTCACAATATTTGCTAGCTTTTTTAAATTATACTGCCAATTACTTGACAATAAGTGGTTAAGTTTCATAAATTTGTTTTTTTTAATTAGTGATTATTTTAATGGTTCTCGTTTTAATGGTTACTATTTTAATAGGGCTATTGTTACAGCAATAGCCTTTTTAAATTTTTATTTATTTCATTCAATTAATATTTTGTTATCTATAATTTGATATTCTAACCCATACACTTCACCTAAATAAGAAAGAACATCATTAATCGATTCTTCTTTGTATAGTATGGTTGCGGTAAAATATTTTTCTTCAATGTCTTTATTGTTATTAATAATTATAACATTATAAATTCTTTCTAGCTTCTGGATCATTCCTGGAAGACTTTCATTTCTAAATGCTACCCTACCATCTATCCATGATGTATACAGAGAAGTGTTAACTCTAGAGCGATCTATTTCACCACTAGAATAATTAACTTTAGCTCTTTCTCCAGGTTTAATCATTAAAATCTCGTTATTTTTAATATTATCCGAAATCTCACTTACACCTAAACTTCCTTCTGTTAAAATAACTTCAGAAAAGTTATCTTCAGGGTATTCTTTAAAATTAAATTTGGTTCCATAAACATATGCAGAGGTATTATTAGAAGATACTATAAATTGAGATTTATTAGTATTAACTTCAAAGAAAGCTTCTCCATCAATAAAAACTTCTCTGTTAAGATTCTTAATGAAATTAACAGGATATTTCAAGGATGTTCCAGAATTTAAATAAACCGTAGTTCCATCGGAAAGTTCAAGATTAAATACTTTTCCATAGGGAACATTAATGGTATTATATGTCAAAGTTTCAACTATTGGATCATTTTTATAATAAAGTGTACCATTATTCTGATTTACTAAAACATTATTATTAATTTTAGTTTGATTTTCTTTTAAATTTTCTAGATCAATTACATTACCATTTTCTGTTGTTAAAGTAATCATGTTTGGATCTATAGATTTTAAATCCTTATTTGAATTTTCAGCTGTAAACAAATAAATAATTATTACTAAGGAACAAAGCACATAAGCTACGTTTGTAAAAACAAGGGCTCTTTTTTTAATTGAAGGTTTTTTGTTAGAATTAATTCTTGAATTAATTTCTTTTATAATTTGTTCTTGATCTAATTTATTCAAAGCTAAGTTTGTTAAGTGATTTATTGAAATATACTCAACGTACTGAGCATAATTCTTTTCATTATTGATCCAATGCAAAAGAGCATTTAACTCTGATAATGAAGCCTCATTATCAAAAAATCTTAATATAATTTTTTCTATCTTTTTTTCCATCTTATATAATTAATACAATCTTCAAAATTAAAACCCTATATAATTAAAGAATTCGCAAATAAAATGTAAAATTTTTAACAGTCTTAAAAAATATTTATAGATTTATTATATATAAATGATTTTAAATGGATCAAAATTGTATTGAGAAAAATAAAATTCTTATTACTAAACTTCAAGAAGGAAGCGAAAAAGCATGGAGAGAAGTTGTTCAAAAATATAGTGATAAACTTTTTGGCTATGCTCTTAGTTTATCTTTTGACCACTCTATTGCATCCGATATTGTCCAACAGGTTTTTATTAATTTCTATGAATATCGATATAAATTAAAGCCTCAATATTCAATGGAATCTTTTCTCTACAAGTCGGTTTACAATAAATTTATTACTCATTATCACCAAAACAAATCGTTAACAAGATTACACGAACAATACTATTCTATTTTAGAACAACAATTAAGTAATAATTCTAACGAAGATCTATCAAAAAATATAGATAAAATGAATTCATTAATTAATGAACTTCCAGAAAAAACTAAAATGATATTTACTCTGAAGAAGAAACATGGGCTTACTAATCAGGAAATTGCTGATTACAATAAAATTTCAATTAAAGCAGTTGAAGCACACATTACAAAAGCGTTCAAATTACTAAGGAACAAGGTTGAAAATACTAAAGAATAGCTGTTTTTATTAAAAAAACAAAACCCCTACTCCCATTATTTAAATCCAAACTATTTAATAAACAAAAAGTTAGGCTTTTTTTAATTTTATAAAACCTAAAATATCCAATATTTTAATAATCAAAAAAGTAACATCAATTTCATGCCATTTTACTCCAAAATTAGCATTACTTGAATGTTTATGATGATTATTATGATATCCCTCACCCATCATTAAAAAATCAAAAGGAAAAAGGTTTTTACTTGTGTTTTTCATTTTA
>CABXBY010000002.1 GCA_902510655.1 uncultured Bacteroidota bacterium
GGTTAATAATTACTTAAGACATCCAGCTTTTGAAAACCATCCAGTTGTTGGAGTAAGCTGGAAGCAAGCTGTGAATTATGCAAAATGGAGAACAGATAGAGTCAACGAGCAAATATTAGTTTCTAACGGTTATATAAGACCAGGTGCTATAAGTCCAGATAGTCTTTCAAACGGATATTCATTTAATACAAAAGCATATTTTTTAGATCCATCAAATGCATACAATGGAAAAATGAACGAAATGGCGGACAGTAAGCAAATAAATACTGACGAAAGCGGAGAAACTACTTTTAATTATGCATCAAGAGAAAGTGGAATTCTATTACCTGAATACAGACTTCCAACTGAAACTGAATGGGAATATGCTGCCTTAGCTTTAAGTGAAATTTCTGAAGAAAATTTATACAGAGGAAAAAAGAAATTTCCATGGGATGGAGAATACACAAGATCTGGAAAGAGAAAAAATCAAGGTGATCAATTAGCAAACTTTAAACTTGGAAAAGGTGATTATGGTGGTATTGCTGGATGGTCCGAAACAGGATCTGGAATTACATCTGCTGTAAGATCATATCCTCCAAACGATTTTGGATTGTATGGAATGGCAGGTAATGTTGCTGAATGGGTTGCAGATGTTTATAGGCCAATCATTGATGAAGAAATGAACGATTTTAATTATTACAGAGGAAATTTATATTTCAAGCCATCAATAGATGAAAATGGAAAAGTTCTAACTGTAAGCTCTGAAAATGCTAATTACGATAACTTACCTGGTTCCTTAAAAAATGAAATTGAAGATGAAGACTCAATTGACAGAACAAATTACAGCAAGGGTGATAATAGAGATTATAATGATGGAGACAGAAATTCAGTGAGAGACTTTAAACTTGATGGTGAATATTCAAAAATGTATAACTCACCTGATGAAAACAAACAATTTGAAGAATCTACAACGCTTATAAATAATGAGGCTAGAGTTTACAAAGGTGGTTCTTGGTTGGATAGAGCTTATTATCTTGATCCTGCACAAAGAAGATATTATCCCGAATCAATGACTTCTAATTTTATTGGTTTTAGATGTGCAATGTCATACTTAGGAGAATCAAGGAATAGTAAAAAATCTAGAAAAAGATAAAATAATAACTTTATTCATTCTGTTCTATTTTGTTATATTTAGCTGATGCTTACGTCAGAACTTTACAATTATTTTAAAGAATCAAATTCAGTTTCTACTGACACTAGATTAATTAATGAAGGGACACTATTTTTTGCCTTAAAAGGAGAAAATTTCGACGGAAATAAATTTGCTGAGCAAGCAATCAAAAACGGAGCTAGTTATGCAATTATTGACGACTATTCGTTAAACAATCCAAAATTTATTAAAGTAAAAAATGTTTTAAAATCTTTACAAGATTTATCTAAATTTCACAGATCTAAATTATCAAAAACCAAAATAATTGCTCTTACTGGAAGTAATGGTAAAACCACTACCAAAGAGTTAATAAGTGAAGTATTAAAAAAGAAATACAGAATCATTTCAACAATTGGAAATCTAAACAACCACATTGGAGTTCCGCTAACATTATTAAGAATTAAGTCTGAAACAGAAATTGCTATTGTTGAAATGGGAGCAAATCACCTCAACGAAATTAAATTTCTAACAGAGCTAATAAATCCGGATTTCGGATTAATAACTAATTTTGGTAAAGCCCATTTAGAAGGTTTTGGCAGTATTGAAGGAGTAATAAAAGGAAAAAGCGAGTTATTTGATTTTTTAGTTGAAAACAATAAAAATGCATTTATAAATAATGATGATCCCGTACAAAATAAATTTATTGGCAATAAAATAAGTTTTAGTAGTGTAGGTAAATCAAATTACATATTCAAAGAAGTTGAAGATGCCAATTATGCTGGTATCAATTATAACGACTTTATAATAGATTCAAGACTTACTGGAAATTATAATTATTATAATTTAGCATTTGCTACATCAATAGGTCTTTATTTCAATGTTTCAATTGAAAAAATAAAAGAAGCGATATCTAATTATATTCCATCAAACAACAGATCTCAGATAATAGAAAAAAACAATAAATTAATCCTACTAGATGCCTATAACGCTAACCCTACAAGTATGATTTCCGCAATAAGTTCTTTAACAGAAAAAAAGGGTAAGAAATCAGTTATTTTAGGAGATATGTTTGAACTAGGAAATCAATCTGAAAAAGAACACCATTACTTGATTGATTTTTGTGTTAAAAATAATTTTGAAAATATTTTTCTAATTGGAAATGAATTTTTTAAACAAAAAGACAAGTTTAAAATTCCTTTTTTTTATAAAACTAAGGATGAATTAAAAAAACATATTAAAAAGTTTCCAATAACTTCAAAATATATTCTTATTAAAGGCTCAAGAGGAATGAAAATGGAAGACTTGACAAATTTTATATGAAAATAATGAAGAAAACGATTTTATTTTTATTTATAGCTGTATTTATTGGCTGTAATAACCCGATTTCATGGAAAAATTATGATGAATCTGATGAGATTAGACTAAGTAAAAGTAATGATAATAAAAGAATGCAATTCAAATTAATTCAATCTAAATATGACGTTAAAAATGATTGGTTTAAAAATATTAATAAGGATTTAATCGAGTTTAGCGAAAAAGAATACAATTTTTTGAAACCATTAATAATTGAAAGAAGTATTCCTAAAATTCAAACAAGTATATTAGATGGTAAACTTACTTATGAGAAATTAGTACTGTTTTATTTATACAGAATAAAATCTATTGAATTCAACAAAAATCAATATTTAAATTCAATTATAAGTATTAATCAAAACATAATAAAAGAGGCTAGAGAAAAAGACAAAACTAAACCTGAATCTATTTATTCATTACATGGAATTCCTGTTCTTTTAAAGGATAATATTAATTATGAAGGTTTAGCAACTACAGCTGGATCATTTGCTTTAAATAATAATATATCTAAAAATGCTTTTGTTGTAGACAAATTAAAAGAAAATGGAGCTTTGATACTTGGAAAAACAAACCTAAGTGAATGGGCATACTACTTCTGTAATAACTGTCCTTCGGGATACAGTGCATTAGGTGGTCAAACTTTAAATCCTTATGGCAGAAAGATATTTGATTCTGGCGGTTCAAGCTCAGGGAGCGGAGTTGCTATTTCTGCAAATTTTTCTAGTGTTTCATTAGGTTCTGAAACTTCAGGGTCTATTTTATCTCCCTCATCAGCAAATTCTATTGTAGGTCTAAAACCTACCATTGGCCTTGTAAGTCGATCAGGAATAGTACCAATATCTTCCACGTTAGATACTTCTGGTCCAATGACAAAAAACGTAATTGATAATGCTATAGTTTTAAAAGCGATTTCTGGCTTTGACCTAAATGATTTTATGTCAGTAAATAGTACAGACATTGATTTAGAATCCATATTAGACTCCTCATTGAAAGGAAAACGATTTGGAGTATTCAATGAGTTTTTAAATGACTCCCTTTATTCTAATGCAATTAATAAAATTGAAAAGCTAGGTGGAACAATTGTAAAATTCAATCCGCCCCAAATTAATTTTAATGGTTTTAGGAAAATTCTTGACTATGATATGAAAAATGATCTTCCCATATATTTTAAAAACAATAACATTTCTTTTAAGGGTGTAAGAGATATTGTTGAATTTAATAAAGAAGACTCATTAAATAGAGCCCCTTACGGACAAGGAATTTTTGAATCTATTATTAGTGACTCTACTAAATTTGAAGAAATATCATCAATCAAAACTAGAATCAAAATTGAAGGAAAGAAATATTTTAATACAGCAATTAAAAAACATAAATTAGATGCTATCATTTCTATAAATAATTACCACGCAGGTTACGCAGCCGGAGCATATTATCCCTGTCTAACTATTCCAATGGGTTATAATAAAAATGGTAAACCTTTTAACTTAACATTTATTTCTGAATCTTTTACTGAAAATAAACTTTTACAGATTGGATATGCTTTTGAAAAAGAAACTGGATTAAGGGTTAATCCATTTTAATTAAATCGTTCGAAATAAGTAGAATATTTAGGTTTCAATGGGGATCTAATTTCAAATAGTTCTAAATCAGAACTAGCCTTAAAATTAAGTTTAGATTCTTTTTCAATTTTAATAAAAGTCCCCTCACTTAGGTTTTTGTTTTCATACATAAGATTTCCTTTTTTTATAAAAAAAGAATAAACCTTCTTGGAATCTAAATTAATTTCGTGAAGTCCGTCATCATATTTGATTTCATAAATTTCTATTCCCTCTGAATCCATTTGAAAAGGAGAATCATTTCCTATGATAGTTGTAATAGTTGTTTTTTCTTTTTTTAATAATGGGAAAGAGGCACGCTTATAATCACTGTAGGTTGCAGGTTGTGTAATTGTTTTAGATACGTTTGGATCAAACCATATTTGAAACATTCGAGAATTATCTAAAATTTCTTCTGCATGAGATATTCCATTTCCGGATCTAATAATCTGAGCATCTCCTTTTTTTAATTCAATCCATTTGTTTTGTTGTGAATCAAAATGTTTTATACTTCCCTCGATAACAAAACTACATATCTCAAATCCTTGATGAGGATGTAACCCAATAGTACTTCTTGAGGAGGGAGTCCATGCATCTGCCCAATAAAATAAATTTGAATATGGCTTTAATTCACCTCCATCATTAGGGAATCCAATGGGTTTTTTTTCTAAAATCTCACCATTATTAAAATTTCCAGAAGCCTGTTCTTTCTTATTAAAAATTACAACTGACATATTAAATTTTTTACACCAACAATATTACAAAGTTTAATTATACAAAGTAAACTTTTAACTCTATGTAATTAATATTTCTGGAAACCAGAGGGTTACTAAAATAGTATTAATGAAGTAACTAATATTTATTTCTATTTGTTGTTTTTTAAATAATCTAAAGCTAGAGTAGTCATTGATCTTAATCCTGTAATCATAGCTGAATCATCAACATAAAAATCAGGAGTATGATGAGGAGCCGCCTTCAAAGGATCTGTGCCTTTTTTAGCTCCACCAATAAAAAAATAAATTCCGGGAATTTTTTCTTGAAAAAAAGAAAAATCTTCTGCTCCAGTAATAGCATTCATTGAATTAACATTTTCAGAGCCGTTTATTCTTTGAAGGGATGGTAACATTTGTTCATACAAATCTGGATCATTATAAGTTATAGGATAAGTAACTTGATATGTTATTTTTGCTTTAGCATTATTAGCTTCAGCAATATTTTTAACAATTTCTTCAAGCCTTTGTAATAAAACTTCCTTCATTTTATTATCAAGTGTTCTTATAGTCCCTAACATATACAAACTTTCTGGAATAATATTACTTCTTACTCCTCCGTGAATACTTCCAATAGTAACAACGGCAGCAGCTTCAGTTAAAGGCATGTTCCTACTTACAATAGTTTGTATAGAATTTATCATTTGAGATGCAGTAACAATTGGATCTACACCTGTCCAAGGTGTTGATCCATGAGTTTGAACTCCTTCAATATCTATTCTAAATTCATTTACTGCAGCCATAATACCTTTAGGTCTAACATAAACCTGTCCAGCACTAATTTGAGACCAAATATGAAGACCAAAGATTGCATCAACATCAGGATTTTTTAAAACACCCTCCTTAACCATTAACTCAGCTCCACCTTCTTCCCCAGCTGGAGCTCCTTCTTCAGCAGGTTGAAAAATAAATTTAACAGAACCAGGGATTTGATCTTTTATTTCATAAAGAACTTTTGCCACACCTAATAATATTGCAGTATGAGTATCGTGACCACATGCGTGCATTACCGGAACAGTATCTCCGTTATATTCTCCTGTCATTTTTGAAGCCCAAGTTAAATCAGCTCTTTCTTTGACTGGTAATCCATCGATATCTGCTCTTAATGCAACAACTGGACCTGGTTTTCCTCCTTTCAGTAATGCTACTACACCAGTTTTAGCTATACCTGTTTGTGGATTAAGACCTATTTTTCTTAATTCATCTGCTATTCTTTCTGAGGTTTTAAATTCTCTATTACTAAGTTCTGCATTTTCATGAAACCAATGTCTCAATTCAATAACTTGATTTTCATAGTTAGAAATTAGATCAGAAATTTTATTGTCAAATTTTTGAGAAAAAGAAAACAAAGAAACAAACAGTAATAAAAGAGACAAATACTTTTTCATAAAATTATAATAGGTTTAAATTATATTGAAATTTTTTACAAGCATTTAAAAACGATTCATTTAGATCATCATTTAATATTCCTTTGGAGGAATTGAAATTTAAAGAAAAATTTGGAAGCGAAAACATAGGTACATCAAACTTATGATTAAATGAAATACGACTGTGAGCAGTTTCTAAAACAGAGAAGGCACCTCTTTCACCATCAGATGTTGACAAAAGCAACATAGGTTTATCCCACCAAACTATTTTACCAATTCTAGAAATCCAGTCAAATATATTTTTAAAAGCAGCGGTATATGACCCATTATGCTCAGCAAATGAAATTATTATTGCATCTGAACAATTTAATATTTCATAAAACTTTGTTGCTTTTTCAGGAATTCCGGAATTTAATTCTTTGTCCTCACTAAAAATTGGCATCTCAAAATCATTTAAATCTAAAATAATTATTTCAGTATTATTAAATTGAGTAGAAGCATATATAGAGAATTGCTTATTAATCGATTTTTTTGAGGAGCTTGCTCCAAATACTACAATTTTCTTCATAAATAGTGGGTCATACTGGATTCGAACCAGTGACTTCTACCCTGTCAAGGTAACACTCTGAACCAACTGAGTTAATGACCCTATTAAGTAGCTAAATTTATAAATTAAAATTAATATTTAGCTTATTTATTAAACTGAATTTTGAAATCGTTACATTATTGAAAACAACATTTGGTTTATTTTTTATATTCGTAATATGAAGAGAAAAGAAAAAATGATTAGATTTTGGATTGATATTGTATTTAAAATTATTGTATTTATTGCTGCAGTAATTGCTATGAAATTAATTTTCTTTAAATCATAAACAATACTTATTTTTTATTAAATACAACTGGGAACGAATAACTAATCGCTACAGGGTAATCATTTTTTAAAGCAGGTTCTAAAGAAGGTATTTTTTTAATCACCTTTTCAGCTTGAACTCTATAATCTTCAGGGCCAAATGAGTTTATTTCAAAAATATTTCCATCATTTTCAATAATCAAATCTAAAAAAACAATCACCTGATTACTATCATCATTATGAGTTTTCGGATACTTTAAATATTTTTTTACGTAAAACTGCATGTTTTCTTTAAAAAGAGTGATAGAAGTTTCTGGAGTAACATCTTTAGCTTTAGGAAATAATGGAGCCCAATCTATATTTTCTAAACTAAACACATCATTAGGATCGAAATTTTGAGATTCATTTCTGTAGGTAACAGGGATTCTTACTGGGAAAGATTTAACAACTCCATCAATTTTTCCTGGTTTCATGACAGGAAGTTCATTAAATATTTTTATTGCTGCTTGTTCAAATATCGAATTAGCTGTATTTAAAGCATCAGCATCATTAAATTCAACACCAACTATTGAAGATTTAGCAAACAGTTTATCAACTTTTCCATTAACATCAATCTCAAAAAAAACATTAACAACAGATTGTAAACCTAATTCTTTAGCAGTTTCGGGAAAAATAAAATATTTTTCAATATGCTCAGCTATAGTTTCATTAAAACAAATACTTTGATTCTTTACTGGAACTAATTTACATATCGGAAATACAGGATATTCTTTAACAACTGGATTATTTTCTTGAGATTGCAGAAAAGAAAAAAAGAAAATAAAAAAAAACGAAAGTAATTTGTTGAACATAAAATATATTTAAATAATGTTTGTTAAAAAGCTAAAGTACAATTTAGATAACTTTTTATTACTTTAGTAATGTAATTAAATATAAGTTTTATGAAATTATATAAATATATATTGCCTTTCTTATTAATAGCATTATTGGGTTCTTGTGAAAATATGGATCAAGAAATGTCTGATGACGAATTAATTCAAGCTATTATTGGTTCAGAAAATCGAATCTCAGTAACAAAAAATGATCTTCCAAAAACAGCAATATCTACTCTTAACTTTAAAATGGGTAATGATGTGATTCGTTATGCAGAACTAGCACCAGAGCTTGGGTTTGAAATTGAAATGAAAAGTTGGGGGTTTTTTGATTTTGAGTTAGATTATGAAAGAAATGATAATAAATATTTTACAACAGAGGGAAGAGAATTAGAATCTAATAAAGAAAACAAAGACAGTTGGGGTGACAAAAAAAATAAAGATAGTAAGAAAAAAAGAGGACCTTGCTTTAAATTTGTGTATCCAATTTCATACACTATGGGGGATAACTCTGTGATTACAGGAGATAACAGAAAAGAAATTCACAATCAAATAAAAATCTATTTTGAAAAAAATGGTAAAACAAAAGAAAATAAACCTAGTTTAAACTTACCCATACAAATTTTAACGCTGGATAAAAATAAAAAAGTTTGGACTAAAGATATTTTATCTCTTGAAGATTTAAAAGC
This sequence comes from uncultured Bacteroidota bacterium, assembly GCA_902510655.1. Classification (GTDB taxonomy): domain Bacteria; phylum Bacteroidota; class Bacteroidia; order Flavobacteriales; family Flavobacteriaceae; genus MAG-121220-bin8. The sequence goes on from CABXBY010000002.1 coordinate 8,626, forward strand.
TTTATGGAATATATGTAAAGGCGACAAAAAAGAAAATGGAGATAAAAAGAATGATTAGTATTACTTTTCATCGGTTATATATTTATAAATTAATTTAATTACTATTTCTAACCCTTCTCAACCTTTCTTTCCATTGATTATAGTTTTCTTTGGGCAAATCTGGAATAGTGTCTAATGATTTTTTTAATAAATTATATTCTTCATTTTCTTTTTCAGTTAAATCAGTAGTCGAAATAGGTCTCTTTTCATAAATATCCTCGGAATATTTAAAAAATTTACCTTTCTTGTATAGCTTATAATCCTTACTTTGAGCAAAAATTCCTCTATCGAGTCCTCTCGTTGACCACATTGGATTATAATAAGTTACTAAAACGTCTCTTTCCAAATAGCTATCGTCTAACAAAAGCGGAATTAAACTTTTTCCGTAAGATTCATAATTTTTAACATTAAGAATGTCTTCAAAAGTTGCATAAAAATCCGTGAGATCTATTAATGCATTGCTAACTCTGTAATTCTTAATTTTAGTATTCCAATTAATTATCAAAGGAACGTTTGAAGCATGTTTAATTGTTCTTCCTTTAGAACCTTGTATCTGATTACCGTTATTTAAGGTTGTTACTTTTGTGTCTGTTCCGTTATCTCCTAAAAAAATCAAAATTGTATTTTTATCTAAATTATTTTTTGTTAAAGCGTCTGAAATTTCACCAATAACCTTGTCCATGTAAGTAACCATTTCTGAAAAATATTTTGGATTATTGCCAATATTTCTTTTGGTTAAGTCATTCCAATCTTTAGAATCAGGCGTAGGACGAAAAGGATCATGAACCAATGCCATTGGATAATAAACAAAAAAAGGAGTGTTCTTATTTCGTTCAATGTAATCTACTATAAAATTTGAAAAGATATTGGGTCCATAATCATCAATAGTGGTTTCTATTTTTTTTCCATTTTGAAAAATATTTGGATTGGCAAACCTATCACCTCTTTCGGTTAACCACCATAGACAATACTCATCAAATCCGGCATCATAAGGTCTATCTAAGTTTTGGTTATTTTCTAAATCAAATTGAACTCCATTTAATTGCCATTTACCTACAATTGAAGTTTTATAACCGTTTTCTTGAAATAAATTTCCAAAAGTTTTTTGACTAGGGTTCAAATATGTGAAATATTCATAATTAACATAATTTGGTTTACCAGTCATGATTTTAACCCTTGTAGGACTGCATAGGGGTTGAGAATAGGCGTTAGTGAAATTGATACCGTTTCTAGCTAAAGAATCTAAAACAGGTGTTTTATAATTAATAGCTCCATTTAATCCTAATGCTTCAAACCCAATATCGTCAGCCATTATTAAAATCACATTAGGTTTATCGATTTTTAGTTCAGTGCTGCAAGAAAAAAAACATAATGATAAAAAAAGAAAAAAAATATATTTCATAGTACGGTTTTTTGATTTATAAAAATTATATCTTAAACACTTTTAAGACTTATTTATTTTGTTCCATGCAAAAAACATAGCTGAAGCAAAAAAAAATAAAGCGCCTAACGGTAATAAAAAGAAAGGTTCGTTTAGATATCCATTTTCATCAACATCTGATCCAATTATAAAAAATAAAACATAGCAGAATAAACTAATTGTAAATAAAATTAATGGTAATTTTTTCTTCATACTTGATTAATTAACATTTAATAATTGTCAAATCTATATAAAGCTAATATTTTATTTTATTTTTGGACAGATTTAAAAAAATGAAACATATAACAAAACAAGATTTAAAAGATATGAATCGCATATATCGTTTAAATTTGATAAACAGTTGCACTGGCTATAAATCTGCTAATTTAATTGGAACAGTTTCTACACAAAACATTCATAATGTCGCAGTATTTAGCTCTATAACTCACTTAGGAAGTGACCCAGCTTTACTAACTTTCATCGTAAGGCCTACAACTGTTCCTAGGGATACTTATAAAAATATAATTGACAATAAAGAATTTACAGTTAATCACATAAATGTTGATGATATTGAAGAAGCTCACCATACATCTGCTAGATATCCATCTGTTATTTCTGAATTTGATATGACCAAACTAGAAAAAGAATTTAAGGATAACTATAAATCACCATTTGTGAAATCATCTAGAATTAAATTAGGATGTAAATACTTAAATCAATACGAAATTAAAGAAAATAACACTTTATTAATGGTTGCTGAAATAAACGATATTTATTTCAGTGAAGAAATTATTCAAAATGACGGCTGGTTAAACTTAGAAAAAGCTAAAACTGTAACTGTTAATGGACTTGATGGTTATGCACTACCCAGCCTTGTAAGTAGATTTGAATATGCTAAACGAAAAAATGAATAATTTTATAGACACTAAAATTTTAGAGTACTCTGAATTCAATTCGCAAAAAGAACCTGACCTATTAAAGGAACTCAATAGAGAAACTCACTTAAAAATTTTAAACCCCAGAATGTTAAGTGGTGCTTTTCAAGGAAGACTAATATCACTCATATCTAAATTAATTAATCCCAAAAAAGTTTTAGAGATAGGAACTTATACAGGATATTCTGCATTATGTTTATATGAGGGGTTAGATGAAAATGGTTTAATTCATACTATTGATAAAAACGAAGAACTATTTGAAATTCAAAAGAAATATTTTGAAAAAACTGGAGAAAAAGAAAAATTCGTTCAACATCTTGGAGATGCTCTAAAAATAATTCCAACAATCAATGAAACTTTTGATTTAATTTTTTTAGATGCAGATAAAGAAAATTATATAAATTATTTTAATTGTATAATAAATAAATTAAATAAAAATGGAGTGATTTTGGCTGACAATGTGCTTTGGAGCGGAAAGGTAGCAGATGAAAAGCAACAAGATGAAACAACAAAAATATTAAGAGAGTTTAATAATATGGTTAATAATGATAATAGAGTTGAAACGATTTTATTACCGATAAGGGATGGTATTTCTTTAATTAGAAAAATTTAGAATTTTCTTTTTATTGACCCTCCTAAATCGTCCATTTTTTCTTTTACTTCATCAATTTCTTTTTTTATTGAGTCAGTATCTATACCTTGATTTTCAGCACTTTTTTTAATTTCTGATTTAATATCTTCAGTAGCATCTTTTACTTGGCGAATACCCTTTCCAAGACCCTTAGCAATTTCAGGGATTTTGTCGGCACCAAAAACTAATAGAACAATTAATCCAATAAAAAGAATTTCGGGGCCACTTATAAATAAGATCATAAATAATTTTATTTAATGTAAATATAAAAAAAAGGTCAATTAAAAAATTGACCTTTTTTATTAACCTTTAACCTTTGATTTAAATTTATCAAATTCAGATTCGTCCTGTTTTTTAGGCCATGAATTGTTTGATGTATCTATGTCAGCTGTTTCTAAATCTGGATCTAAAATAATATTTATAATTTTTTTGTTTGAAGTAATTAATTTTTTTACTTCATTATCATTTTTTCTCCAGATCTGAGCAGGATAAGTTACTCTTTTAGTTGTTCCATCTTCGTATTCAAAATCAACAATAATAGGCATAACTAAACCACCTGGTTTTTCAAAAATAATTTCATAAAAGAATTTTGGAACTTCTTTATTAGAAACTTCATTTTCATTAAGATAATTATTAAGGAGTTTTGAATTTTCTAAAGGATCATTATCCTTTACACTATTAGTGTCGTTATCAAAATTTTCCAAAAATACTAGTGGTCTTAATTTTGTGATTCCTCGTTCTTCCATTATTTTTTTCACTGCAACACTTGGTTCGCTTGAAACAAAATATTGATTCACTTCCTTAATTCCAATATCAACATAATCAGTTGTATAAAACCATCCTCTCCAAAACCAATCTAAATCAACAGCAGATGCATCTTCCATAGTTCTAAAAAAATCTTCAGGACTTGGATGTTTAAACATCCAACGCTTTGAATAGGTCTTGAAAGCATGATCAAAAAGTTCTTTACCCATAACTGTTTCTCTTAAAATATTAAGAGCTGTAGCAGGCTTACCATAGGCATTAGGGCCTAGGCTGTATACATTTTCAGGATTACTCATGATTGGTGCTAAAAAGTTTTGATCTACACCCATATACCTTGTAATCATGTTTGCAGGCCCTCTGTCTGATGGAAAATTTTCAAGTGGATAAATAATTTCTGGGATATCTTTACCCAATTTTTGTTCAGTAATGTACTGAACAAAAGTATTAATTCCTTCGTCCATCCAAGCCCATTGTCTTTCATCATTATTAACAATCATTGGAAACCAATTATGTCCAACTTCATGAATTATCACACCTATCATTCCAAATTTCACATCATCAGAATAAGATCCATCTATATTAGGCCTTCCAAAATTAAAACATATCATAGGGTATTCCATTCCAATTTGTTTAGCGTGAACAGAAATGGCTTTATGGTAAGGATAATCAAATGTGTAATCTGAATATGTTTTTAAAGTTTCAGCTACAACAACAGTTGAATAATCTTCCCACAAAGGGTTACCTTCCTTTGGATACATAGAAACAGCCATTACATCTTTATCACCAATTTTAACTGCCATCATATCCCATATAAACTTTCTTGATGTTGCAAAGGCAAAATCTCTAACATTTTCAGCTTGAAAATGCCATGTTTTTTTCTTTTTTGAAAACCCTTTTTCAACTTCTTCAGCTTCAGCCTGAGTAACAATCATTACAGGCTTATCATACGTTTTTTTAGCTTTATTGTAACGTTTAATCATTTCCTTAGAAAATACATTTTTTCTGTTTTGAAGTTCACCAGTTGCATCTAAAATATGGTCAGAGGGAACAGTTATTTTTACATCATAATTTCCAAATGGTAAAGCAAATTCACCGTCTCCCCAAAATTGATAATTTTGCCAACCTTCAACTTCGTTATAGACAGCCATTCTAGGAAAAAATTGAGCTATGATATAAACTCTATTACCATCCTTATCAAAAGATTCATATCCAGATCTTCCATCTTGGTTAACATGATCCTGAATATTGTACCACCACTTGATTGAAAAAGAAAAACTTTCCCCACTTTTAAGAATGTTAGGTAAATCTACTCTCATCATGGTTTGATTGACAAAATGTTTTAACGGTTTATTGTTTTCGTCAATAACGTATTCGATATTAAAACCTCCATCAAATGAATCAGTTAAAAATTCTTTTGTAAAACCAGATGGAAGATAAGCTGGAGAAACACCACCTCCATCAATCAGAAGAGATGGAGAATCTTTTTTTCTTATGTTTTGATCTAATTGAACCCATAAATACTCCAAATTATCAGGAGAATTATTAGTATATGTTATAGTTTCAGAACCATAAATCCTTTTATTTTCATCATCTAATTCAATATCCATTTTGTAATCAGCTTGTTGCTGATAATATGCTGGACCTGGTGCTCCAGAAGCTGTTCTAAACATATTAGGAGAAGAAAATTCTTGATAAAGTTGTCTAAACTTGTTTACATTAATATTTTCCTGATTTCTTTCTTTTGCATCCTGAGAAAACCCAACAAATGAAACAAAAAACCCAAGAACAATTAAAACTATTTTTTTGTATAACATAATTATTTTTTTTTGAATTTTAAATTTAATAAAATTGTTTAAATATTTAGTGAAAGAACTGAATTATTCAATCTTGATATAAAACTCTTTTTTACACCGTTTTTTTTAACATGAATAATGTTTTGTTGTTCAGAATAAAGATCAAACAAAAGTTTATTGTCTAACCTAATAATATTAAAACTAGGAAGATCTTCAATTTCTAAATAAAAAACAAACATGTCGTTTTTATTTTCTAAACCTAAAAAATTTAATTTATTTATTACATCATCAAATGAAACAGTGAGAAAAGAATTAAAATAATTATTGATATTGCTATGAAATGTAGAGTCAATAAGTGCCTGATCAGTTAACACATGATTAATAGAGTATTGTTTTTTGAGAGCATCTTTAAAATCGTCTTTGAATAATCTTATCGTAATTTGAAGTGAATTAGTGTCTGTGAAATTAAAAAGAGATGTACTCACATAGTATTTATGAGATGAAAAACTTAAACAAAAAACTATTAAAAGCAATTTTATATTATTCATTTCTACTTTTATAAAATTTATCAAATGCTTCTAAAACTAATCCATGATTAGATAATTTAAAATCATTTTGAATTGAACTATTTTCAATAGCTCCAAGGACAAATTCATACACTTCATTCTGAGTTAAATTGTAGGATCTTGTAAAAAAACTAACACCATAAAACTCAATAATATCTAATGTAGTTATGTTTTGCTTATCCCAAACTCTTCTTTTTTTTAACCTCTTATAATATCCACTTAAATTTTTATACAAAGCTTCAATATTAATAGCCATTACTGGCAAACCAATATAAGGTACAATTTTTTCAATTTTTTCTTCTCTAATTCCTTTAAATCCAGGAATACCGACATCATCAAAATTTATTGGAACCTTAACGTTTGAATTTGCCATATCATCTAAAATATTTCCTGATAAACTGTGAGACCTAACCACTACATTATTTAACTGATTGATAAACAGATCAACATAAATTTTTAAATAAGTTTGATCCAATATCTCGCCTTCCATTATAATAACTCTTGGTTTTATTTGAACTGAAGATATTATAATAGTGTCTTGTTTTTGAATTCCAATTTCAAAAATCCCGTTAATATCAGTTATTGTTTTAGAACCACTTGTTTTATTTATGATGTGAATTCCACTAATGTTGACGGAATCATTTACAATTTCTCCTTTCAAAACTCTAAAGTTTTGTTTGGTTTGAGAAAAACAAGAAATTAATCCTAAAAAAAAACAAACTATAAAACTAACTTCTTTCAAGTACCTTTTTAAATTTATCACTTTGTTTAATTAGAAAATCTAATAGCTGAAATTCATTGCTTTTTTTAAATAAAAATTTAGAAGGAAATTTATCATCACAGAACAATAAAAATTCAGAAATATTTTGTTTTTTTAATCCAAGATTTTTTATAAAAAAAGCATCATCATATACCTCTCTTATTAAATCACTTGGTTTATAATTAACATTACTTAACTGACTGTCTATTTCTCCATTTTTTGAAGAAGATTTAGCAATCATTTTATAAAGGTTTATAAAATTTAATCCATTATTGAATGTTCCTGCTTTTAAAATTTGGTTTTCAATTTTAGAGGATTTATCAAAATTGTAATAAGTTCTTTTAAATTCTTCCTCTTTTAAATCTAAAAACTTTTCTGTATTTTCCGGACCAACAACTACTTCGTCTAACACAGTTACCTTTTCATTCACATCTATAACTAACCGACTTTTTTGAAGAATTTCTTTATTTATGATAACTGATCTTATTTGATATTGCACAGAAGAAAAAACAAGTCGGTCATTTAGCTTTACTAACATTTCAAATTCTCCTTCACCATCTGTTATTGTAGCTTGTCTACTTGTATTATTCACTACGTTAGCAGATATTACATTACTATTTTTATACAATACTTTACCTCTAATCCAAGTTCTGTTCTCAGATTGAGAATAAACAAATTTTGAAATAAAAAATAATATAAATACGTATCTCATTAACATAAAATTGAGCGGGAGACCGGGTTCGAACCGGCGACATTCAGCTTGGAAGGCTGACGCTCTACCAACTGAGCTACTCCCGCGTTATTACAAATATAAAAATTAATGAATTGTTAAATTATATTAATAACAACTAAATATATTATTAATTTTAACTTACATGAGTTTTATTTTAAAAAAAGTTGAAAGCACAGATTTATATCCTCTAAGAAACAAAGTCTTGAGAAATAATAAAGGCATTCAGCACTGTAAATTTGATGGAGACGAAAATGAAGATACGGTTCATTTTGCTGCAATTAAAAATCAATCAATTATAGGAGGAGTTTCTTTAATTAATAACAATACTAATGAAGTTAAATCTTTAAAAAATATTCAACTCAGAGGAATGGCAGTTTATAGAAATTATCAAAAAAATAAAATTGGGTCATTATTACTTAAAAAAGTCGAATCCTATTGCGTTAAAAATAATATTGACTGTATATGGATGAATGCAAGATTAGAAGCATTGAAATTTTATTTAAAAAATGATTATACAAAAACCAAAAAAAGTTTTAATATTGAAGGCATTGGAAAACATTATTTTTTATATAAAAAATTAAATGAAAAATAATATTAAATTTTTATTTATTCTATTTTTTTTAATTTGTGGTAAGGATTATTCTCAAAAAATTATGAATTTGGACTTAGTTACAGGAATTAATCACAATGATTTAGTTGGAGACAGTTTAAAACTAGAATCTCAGACATTTTTTGCTTTCAAAAAAATGGAAGAAGCTGCAAAAAAGGACGGTATTATTTTAAAAATTGTTTCAGCCCATAGATCATTTGAAAGACAAAATTTTATTTGGAATAAAAAATATAACAAATTCACCAATGAATATTCATTAAATCCAGTTGATGCTATTAATGAAATTATTCGTTTTTCTACTATACCTGGTACATCTCGACACCATTGGGGCACCGATATTGACATAATTGACGGAAATTATCCAGACGAGAACAATGTTCTTATGTCGGAAAAATATGACAAGGGAGGAGTTTTTTATGAATTAAAAAAATGGCTTTTAAGTAATTCAGAAAAATATGGTTTTTACCTAACTTATAATAACGATCCAAACAGAAAGGGGTTTGAATACGAACCATGGCATTACAGTTACAAACCAAGCTCTAAAAAATATTTAAAGCTGTTAATTAGTTCTGATTTAGAAAAACTTTTCAAAAACAAGAACCTTAATGGCCATCAATATTTTGATAAAAACTTTATTGACAAATATATTAAAGAATATATAATGGATATTAATCCTGATTTAAAATAAACGATCCTAAGATTATAATTATATTTGTAATGTAATATTAATCACTATCCTTTGACAAATAATAAGAAAGTTCTTTTAATGATTCTAGACGGTTGGGGTATTGCCAAAGAACCATCTGTTTCAGCTATTGACAAGGCACAAACACCATACATTGATTCTTTATACGACAAACATGCTAATTCAAAGTTAATTACTTATGGTGCTGGAGTTGGACTTCCTGATGGTCAAATGGGAAATAGTGAGGTAGGTCATATGAATCTTGGAGCTGGAAGAATAGTCTATCAAGATTTCGCTAAAATTAATTTAGATATCGATCAAAATAAATTTAAAAATTTAAAAAATTTAAAAAATCCATTAAAAGAAGTTCAAGAAAATAAAAAGAAATTACACTTAATTGGTTTAGTTTCTGACGGAGGAGTACACTCTCACATCAATCACTTGGAAGCTATTTTAAAATTAACTGGTGAGATGAATCTAGAAAAAGTTTTTGTTCATGCTTTTACTGACGGAAGAGATGTTGATCCAAAATCAGGTAAAGGTTTTATAGAAAGAATTGAAAAACATACTCAATCTAATGGAGCCACTTTAGCAAGTGTAATTGGAAGATATTATGCAATGGATAGAGACAAAAGATGGGAAAGAACAAAAAAATGTTATGATCTTTTGGTAAGCGGAAAGGGTATTAAAACTTCGAATATATCAAAATCTATAAAAGAATCTTATGAGAATAACATTAGCGACGAATTTATTGAGCCAATAGTTGCCGTTGATAAAAATAATAACCCAAAAGCTATTATTGAAAATGGTGATGTTGTTATATTTTTTAATTTTAGAACAGATAGAGGAAGACAACTTACAGAGGTTTTATCCCAAAATGATTTTTTAGAAAAAGGTATGTCAAAACTTGACTTAGAGTTTATAACTATGACCAACTATAATGAATCCTTCAAAGGAATTAAAAAAATATATGAAAAAGATAATTTGAATGATACTCTAGGTGAAGTCCTTTCAAAAAATAAAAAAAAACAAATTAGAATTGCAGAAACTGAAAAATATCCACATGTTACATTTTTTTTCAATGGTGGAAGAGAAAAAGCTTATGAGGGTGAAAAAAGAATACTTTGTCAATCTCCTAAAGTTGCTACATACGACTTAAAACCTGAGATGAGTGCTCATGAAATAACTGACGCTATTATTCCTGAAATTGAGAAGGGAGATGTCGATTTTATTTGTTTAAATTTTGCTAATCCAGACATGGTTGGACATACTGGTATAATGTCTGCAGCTATAAAGGCGTGTGAAACGGTAGATATTTGTTCAAAGCGCATAATTGAAAAAGCAAAAAATAAAGACTATTCTATTTTAGTAATTGCTGACCATGGAAATTCAGATGTTATGATAAATAAAGATGGATCACCCAATACAGCACATACAACAAACATGGTTCCTTTAATTTTAATTGACAACGATATTAAAAAAATTCAAAATGGAATTCTTGGGGACATTGCTCCCACAATTCTTGATATCATGAATATAGAAATTCCTGAAAAAATGACCTGTAAATCCTTAATTATTTAAGAATGAAAAAAAATTCAAAAATAATACTCGCTTTAATTATTATTTCTCCAATTTTTTGGATTTTTCAAGATTTGATTATGTTTAGTAATTCAAAAACTACTGAAAACACTGAATCTGAAGAATACACTGATATAATTGGATTATTTAATAGAGAAGAACTTTTAAATAACCCTCATGCAGAATGGTTTAATCAAAATTATTCAGATTACAATCTTGATCAGGAAACTTTAAGTAAACTAAAACCATTATTTAAGGATATAGAGATAACTGTTTTTATGGGTACATGGTGTTCAGATAGTAGAAAAGAAATTCCTGTTTTTTATAAATTAATTGACAAACTTAACTTTAGTGAGAATTCAATTGAATTAATTGGGATGACATTGGAAAAAACTACACCGGATAGTCTTGAGCTTAATCAAAATTTAATAAATGTTCCAACTTTTATATTTAAAAAGGGTGGCAAAGAAATAAATAGAATAGTTGAATTTCCATTAGAAACAATTGAAAAAGATATACTTGAAATTTTAACTACAAACAATTATCAAAATCCATACGATTTTTAAAATGAGTTTAATTAAAAGTCTTGAAGAAATAGAGTTAATTCGTGAAAGTGCTCAACTAGTGTCTAAAACACTTGGTATGCTTGCTAAAGAAATCAAGCCTGGGATAAACACATTGTTTCTTGACAATTTAGCTGAGACATTTATTAGAGATCATAAAGCTGAACCTGGTTTTTTAGGTTTATATGATTTTCCTAATACGCTTTGTATAAGTCCAAATTCTCAAGTTGTTCATGGAATTCCTAATAGTGAGATTGTTAATGAAGGAGATATTCTTTCAATAGATTGTGGTGTCTTAAAAAACGGATACTACGGAGATCACGCATATACTTTTGGTGTTGGAGAAATTGATGCAGAGGTTGAAAGATTATTACAAACCACTAAAGAATCTCTTTATGTAGGAATTGAACAATTTAAAGTTGGAAACAGAGTTGGAGATGTTGGTTATGCTATTCAAAACTATAATGAATCAAGGGGATATGGAGTTGTTAGAGAATTGGTTGGTCATGGTCTTGGAAAAGAAATGCACGAAAAACCTGAAATGCCTAATTATGGAAAAAGAGGATCTGGTAAAAAATTTCTGAACGGAATGGTAGTTGCTATTGAGCCAATGATTAATCTAGGAACATCAAAAATCAATCAATTAAATGACGGTTGGACTATTCTAACAAGAGATAAAAAACCTAGTGCTCACTTCGAACATAATGTTGCTATTATTGATGGAAAGCCGAAACTATTATCAACCTTTGATTATGTTTATCAAGCATTAGGAATTAAAAGTGATGAAGAAGTGCCTTTTAAATAAATAGATTGAAACAACTAGTTAAATTTTTAATAAATATTGTCCCAAGGCCTTATTTGATATGGCTTAGTAACTTTTTTAGTCCAATTTTAGATATTTATTTTAGAGGAACTAAGTTTGTTGACCCAATAAATGGTAAATCGTATAGAAAATTCCTCCCTTATGGATATGTTATACAAAGAGAAAATGCACTTAGCCCTGGAACTTTGTCTCTTGAAAGACATAGATTATTATGGTTATTTTTAAATAATGAAACTATTTTTTTTAAAGAAAAAATAAAAGTATTACACATAGCACCTGAACAATCTTTCTATAATATTTTTAAAAAACAGAAAAATATAAATTATACAACATATGATTTAAATTCTCCACTTGCTTCAATAAAAGGGGACATTTGTAATATGCCATTTAACGAAAATTCCTTTGATTTTATATTATGTAATCATGTCCTTGAACATATTGAAGATGATCATAAAGCTATGAGTGAAATATTTAGAGTTTTAAATATTGGTGGTAAAGCGATTCTTCAGGTTCCATTAAATCAAAATTCAAAAAATACATTAGAGGATAATACAATCACAAGCGAAAAAGAAAGAATTGAAAAATTTGGACAATATGACCACGTAAGATTATATGGGATGGACTATTTTGAAAGGCTCAAAAAAGTTGGATTTGAAGTTGAGCAGATTAAATATGCATTAAATTACAATAAAAAGGATATTAAGAAATATGGAATAACAGAAAATGAGATTATACCTTTATGTAAAAAATTAATCAAAAATTAATTGCTTAAAACCTTGACTGTAATAGGTCTGAATTTCATTGTTTGAATCAAAATAAATAATCATTCCATCCAAAGAGTCATCAGCATTAATTAAATCCATAGATTTTTCGAGAGGCATAGCCATAAACGCTGTTGCATAAGCATCTGCAGTCATACAATTTTCTGCAATTACAGATGATGCTAGAACATTTGTTTGATTTGCACTGCCATTATTAGGATTGATAGTATGCACAATTTTAATACCTGTTTCTGGGTCAATCAAAAATTTTCTGTAATTTCCTGAGCTAGCAAGTGCCGTATTTTTTAAAAAGATTTTTTGCTTAGTATTATCGGGTTTTAATGGATCTGAAATTCCAACTTTCCATCTACTATTGGTTATATTATTGATTCCACTGGCATACATTTCACCTCCGATTTCAATTAAATGATTTGAAATATTATTTTCCTTTAAAGCATTAGATAATAAATCAACACAATAACCCTTGGCAATTGCATTAAAATCAAGGTACATTCCTTTATTTAGTTTAACTATTCTGTTATTAAGTATTACTTTATCAAAACCAATATAATTCATTATACTATCTACATTCACAGAGTATTTAGGGACTGTATTTGGTCCCAATCCGTAAGCATTTGCTAGAATACCTGCAGTTGGGTCAAAATAGCCCATAGTATGCTTCCAAATTGATTTTGACTTGTTAAATACTTTGATAAAATTGTCATCAACCTCAACTAAATCATATCCATTATTAATTTTAGATATATCCGAACTTGAAATATAAGTTGAAAGTGATTTGTTTAAATCAAAAAAAATAGAATCAGTTATAGATTCCAAATTCTTTAAGGGCTTTTCTGAATTATATATAATAGTAAACTCAGTACCTAATGCATAACCTGAATAAGAGTAGGTATTGTATGACTTTGTACAACTAATTAAGAAACAGATAAAGAATAAAAAACTAATTAATCTTCTCGATACCATCATAATTAACAATATAGCTTGAATTCTTAAATAAAGGTAATTCATAATCATCAGAGTTTGCCAATCCTACTTTTGCACATAATAATTTAGCGTCAAATTTAGTACAATGATCTAAAATTTTATTAAGATTTTTAACCTCAAATGTTTTAGGATTTTCAGGATAAAGAATAGCTTTAACTATTATAAAATATAGTTGTTTGTTTTTAGTACATACGAACTGAGGGTTTTTTTCCAAAGAACTATTAATGGATAAAAATTCATAATTATCTTTCTCTAGATCTTTGCCAATGATATTCATTGCCAATCTATGAAGCTCTTCTTTACCTAATGGAACTGGCAGTAAATTATCCTCCAAAGTCGTCAAATCTGACATTTTCCGGCGGAACTCCAAAATCATCAGCCATTTTTTCTATAGCTTGATTCATTAAAGGTGGACCACAAAAATACACTTCAATGTCTTCAGGGTTTTCGTGATGATTCAAATAATTGTCTATTACGGTTTGATGAACAAATCCAGTAAATCCATCACCTTCTCCATCTAAACCATCTTTAACTTTCCAGTCGTCTTCATCTGTTGGTTCAGAAAGAGCTAAATAAAATTTGAAATTAGGAAAGTCTTTTTCAAGGGCCTTAAAATGATCAACATAAAATAATTCCCTTTTTGATCTTCCTCCATACCAAAAACTAACCTTTCTTCCCGTTTTGAGTGTTCTAAACAGATGATACAAATGTGATCTCATTGGAGCCATTCCTGCACCACCACCTACGTACAGCATTTCGGCTTCAGAATCATTTATAAAAAATTCTCCAAAAGGACCAGAAATAGTTACTTTATCACCAGGTTTTTTAGAAAATATATAAGATGAAGCAACACCTGGATTTACATCCATCCAATTATTAGCCGCTCTATCCCATGGCGGAGTAGCAATCCTTACATTCAACATTATTTCTTTTCCTTCTGCTGGATAAGAAGCCATAGAATAAGCACGTTCGACTGATTCAGTATTTTTCATTTTTAAATCCCAAAGCTTAAATTTGTCCCATTCTAATTGAAACTTATTTGGATCTCCTGGGTGTTCCTCAGGATGGGACTCAATATTCATGTCTTTAAAATCTATATCGCATTCTGGTATTTCTATTTGAATATAACCACCTGCTTTATAACCCATATCTTCAGGTATTTCAACAACAAATTCTTTTATAAACGAGGCCACATTCCAATTTCTAACGACTGTTCCCTCCCATTTTTTTATACCAAAAACTTCTTCAGGCACTTGAATAATCATGTCTTGTTTAACTTTAACTTGACATCCTAATCTCCATCCTTCAGCAATTTCTTTTCTGGAAAAATGAGGTGCTTCAGTTGGTAGTATTTCACCCCCACCCTCACTGATAATACACTTACATTGAACACAAGTTCCACCTCCTCCACAAGCTGAGGGTAAAAATATTTTGTTATTACTTAAAGTTGAAAGAAGTGTGTCTCCAGAATTTACCTCAACTTCATTTTCTCCGTTAACAAGTAATTTAACAGGTCCTGAAGGAACTAATTTAGCCTTAACACCAAGCAACATCCCTACCAAAAGAAAAGTAATTCCCAAAAAAATTAAAATGCTAAATAAAATATAAGTTGAAATTGTCATAAAAAAAATTAAAGTTTAATTCCCATAAAGCTCATAAAACCAATAGCCATTAGTCCAGTTATAATAAATGTTATTCCTAATCCCTTTAAAGGAGCGGGAACATTAGAGTATGCTATTTTTTCACGTATAGCTGCAATAGCTAGAATAGCTAGAAGCCAACCAATTCCTGACCCAAGACCGTAAATGGCTGATTCTGTAATACCTGAAAAATCTTTAATCTGCATAAAAAGTGATCCTCCTAGAATGGCACAATTAACAGCAATTAATGGTAAAAATATTCCAAGAGCTCCATATAAAGCTGGAGAAAATTTCTCAACAATCATTTCTACTAACTGAACCATAGAAGCGATTACAGCTATGAACATAATAAAACTTAAAAAACTTAAATCGAGTTCAGCATATTCAGGTCCAATCCATTTTAATGCTCCAGCTTGTAAAAGATATTGATCAATTAAAAAGTTTAGAGGAACAGTAATTGTTAATACAAAAATTACTGCAAAACCCATTCCAATGGATGTTTTGACAGTTTTAGAAACAGCTAAATAAGAACACATCCCTAGGAAGTATGCAAAAACCATGTTTTCTATGAAAATACTTTTAATAAATAAATTTGCGTAATCCATTGTATAATTTTTTATCCTTGTTCAATAAGTTTTCTATTTCTAGATCTTTGTACCCATATAATTAGACCAACAGTAATCAAGGCCATTGGAGACAATAACATAAGACCATTGTCTACATAACCCATTTCATAAATGAAGTCAGGAATAGCTTGGATACCTAATAATTTACCTGATCCTAAAAGTTCCCTAAAAAAAGCGACTAATATCAAAATCCATGCATACCCAAAAGCATTTCCTACTCCATCCAAAAATGATCTCCAAACTCCATTACCGAGAGCAAAAGCTTCTAATCTTCCCATAACAATACAGTTAGTAATAATAAGTCCAATAAAAATTGATAGTTCTTTACTAACATCGTATGCATACGCTCTTAAAACTTGATCAACCAATACAACCATAGAAGCTACAACTACAAGTTGAACAATAATTCTTATTCTGTTTGGAATTAAATCCCTTAAAATTGAAATAATTACATTACTAGCTGCCATTACTGCAATAACAGATAAACTCATTACAATAGCTGCTTTAAGCTGAACTGTAATAGCTAAAGCTGAACATATTCCTAGAACTTGGACAGTTATTGGGTTGTTGTCATCTAAAGGATCAGTAAGTAAAACTTTATTTTTAGACATATTAATTTAGATTTAAGTTGTTATTTGATACAACAGCAATGCTATTAGACGACTTTATAAACTCAAAATAAGGCACATAATGTGTTATTCTTTCTTTAATCATATCAGTAACCCCGTCACCAGTGATTGTAGCTCCAGAAATTGCATCAACTTCATGGTCGGTTTTATCAAGATTTGAAGGATCATTATTAGTTTTTGAAACAGTTATGCCCATAAGGTTACTGTTAGCATCAAATAGCTTTTCATCAATAAATCTTTCAATAAACCAATCTTGAGTGATTTCAGCACCTAGACCCGCAGTTTCTCCCACATGATCAAAAACTACTCCTTTAATAGTATTTAAATCTTCCTTTAAAGAAATATATCCAAAAATCGCATTCCAAAGACCATTTCCTCTAATTGGAATTATGTAAAATTTCTCAGAATCAATTTCAGCTACATATAATGGGAAATCTTGTGTATCTGAAGATTTCTTTAGTTCTAGTGCAAGTTTAACATCTTTAAACACATTAACTGAATTATCTATCGAACCATCGCTTTGAACAGCTAATTGTTCTTTAATATATTGATCAAAAAGTTTTTCAGCACCATCTCTATCAGTCTTTATTCCAACTGTTGAGAGAATATTTTGCATTTTTTCTTTTCTTACATTTTCATTTTGTAAATCCTTTAATGAAAAAGAAGTGTAAGCTAGCACTGTTGCTACAACAAAAACCATTAAAGTAGCAAATGTAAAAGTGTATACGTTTGAGTCTCTGTTCATGTTAAGCTACGTTTAAATTAGATTTTAATTTTCTGTTTAATCTTTTTGTAATGTTAGATTCAATAACATAGTGATCTATAGTTGGAGCAAATACGTTCATAAGTAATATTGCTAACATAACTCCTTCAGGGTAAGCCGGATTAAAAACTCGTATCAAAATACAAAACAACCCAACAAGAATACCATAAATCCACTTTCCTTTAGTTGTTTGAGCCGCAGAAACTGGATCAGTGGCCATAAATACTACACCAAAAGCAAACCCACCAACAATTAAGTGGTTGAACCAACTAAAATTCATTAATTCATTAGCTCCCCACAAATTGAATAAAAGTCCCGTTAAGGCAGCACCTAGAATACTTCCTAACATAATTCTCCAGCTACCTACACCTGTAAAAATTAAAATGAATGCGCCTATTAAAACCATTAGAGTAGAAGTTTCAGCAATTGACCCGGGGATAGCTCCATAAAACATTTGAGAAACGTCGTATGGTATTGTACTTTCACCAGAAGCTAGCATTCCCAATATTGTTTCCCCAGAAACTCCGTCAACATTTGAAGCCTCTGAAACCCATACTTTATTTCCTGACATGTAAGTAGGATATGCAAAAAAAGCAAAAGCTCTAGCTGTGAGTGCAGGGTTTAAAATATTCATTCCTGTACCACCAAATGCTTCTTTACCAATTAAAACAGCAAATGCAACAGAAAGTCCAACCATCCACAAAGGAATATCAATTGGCATAATCATAGGAATTAGAAGACCAGTTACTAAGTAACCTTCATTTACTTCATGTCCTCTAAATATTGCAAATGCAAATTCAATAGCAAGTCCAACAATGTAAGAAACAGCAATCATTGGAACTATTTTGGCAGATCCGTGAATTACTGCATCAAGAGTAGTAAAAGCAGAACCCAATTGAGAGTAATATTGAAAGCCTGTATTGTAAATTCCATATAATAAGGCTGGTAAAAGAGCTATAATAACTGTTATCATTGTTCTTTTTAAATCAACTGCATCTCTTATATGTGCTCCATGTTTTGTTGTATGGTTAGGAACAAACAAAAAAGTATCAAAAGCATTTACAGCAGGTGCATACTTTTCAAATTTTTCTCCCTTAGCAAAGGGTTTTCTTACAGTATCTAAAATTTTTCTAATATTCATTTATATATCACTATTTATTTTATCCAACTTCTGAAACCATTAAATCTAAACCCTCTCTAATTATTTTTTGAGCTTCAATTTTAGAAGAGGAAGAATAATCAATTAATGCAAAATCTTCAGGCGCAACTTCATAAATTCCCAAATTTTCCATTTTTTCTATATTACCAGCCATACATTCCTTCAACAATTGCATTGGAAAAATATCCATTGGGAAAACATCTTCCATTTCACCAGTAACAACAAAAGCTCTTTCCTCACCATTTAAATTAGTATCGAGATCATATTTTTTATTTGGAAATAACCACGAAAAAGAGGTTTTATATATACTTGGAACTTTATTATTAATGAAAGGAATCCAACCAAACATTCTGTAATGATTTCCTTCTCTTAAAACTGATAAAGTATTATTGTAGAAGCCTAAATAATTATATTTATCAACGGAGTATCCAGTCAGAACGTCTCCATTTATAAATCTTAAATTATCATCAGAATTAATACCAGCATCAGCAATAATATGTGATAATTCAGAACCAACAATTGTTTTATAATATTGAGGATACTTTACTGGTGGTCCAGAAACAGCAATTGTTCTTGATGGTTCATAAATTCCAGTTGAAAATAATTTACCAATTATTGCAACATCTTCAGCACCTAAAGTCCAAATTTTTTCACCACTATTAACAGGGTCGATATGATGAATTTGAACACCAACATTTCCAGCAGGATGTAATCCTGAAACATTATGAACTGAGATATTATCTATTTCTTTAATGAATGAGTTATGATTTTTTTCAATACAAACATTTAAATCTCCGTCAGTTAATTTATTTAAAATATTTAAACCTGCTTTAAACTCTTCTTTTTGGTCACTCAATATAATTTCAATATCTGCAGCAATTGGAGCAGAACTAACAGCCGAAATAAAAATAGATTTAGGTGTATCATTTGGATTAGCAATTATATCATAAGGTCTTTGTTTGATAAATGGCCAGCAACCGGAATTTAACAAAAGCTCTAATACATCGTTTCTTGAACAAGAATCTATTTTAGGAACATTATGTTTTTTTATATTTTGATTGTCGTCAGTTATGATTAAAATTTCTAAGATTTTTCTTTTGGAGCCTCTAACTATTTCAGAAATAGTTCCAGAAACAGGTGAACAAAATTTAATTTCAGGATTCTTTTTAGAATAAAAAACAGGATCACCCATTTTAACACTGTCTCCAACCTTAACTATCATTTTAGGAGTTATAAGATGGAAATTTAAAGGATTAATTGAAACAGATTTTGGAAAGGTGGCTTTTTTTACGATGTTTTCAGGCGCTCCTTTTAAATTGATGGATAAACCGTTCTTAATTCGGATGTCATTTGACATAATTATATGCTATAAAATAGAGCGCAAATTTATTAATTAAAAGCTATTTCTAAAAGTTGATTTACGTTAAAATTTTTATTTATATTCATTCTAAATAACATCGAACTAAGAAGCTTAATAATTAAAAAAATATAACTTTAATTTTATATTTAAAAAATGAATAAATTTTCAATCACAATATTGCTTTTTCAATTAATATTTTCAAAAAATTTAAGTCAATTTCATGTGTTACCCGATAACATATTCAGTGCGAAAATTACAGGATCAAATCTAAATTATCCAGTTTTTAATTTAAAAGATAAAATATTTTTTTCATTTGATGATTTAAATATTAAAAAGTCAAGTTATTATTATAAAATAAATCATTTTGATTTTGAATGGAAACATTCAAAAGCATTAAAATCAGAATATATTGATGGATACGATGATAATTTAATTGAAACATTTGATAACTCTTACAATACACTTATCGATTATACTAATTATCAAATTTCTATTCCTAACGAAGATCTCAAATTAAAGATTTCAGGAAATTATTCGATTAGTATTCACAACGAAAACGGTGATTTTTTATTCGAAAAAAAGTTTTCCGTTTTAAATAAAATGATTTCAACCAATATCAAAATTAAAAGATCTACAGATTTAAAAAAAATTGATAGCCATCAAAATATTGATATTTCTGTAACTTGTGATAATTGTAATAAATTCATTGGCAATTCATCCGATTTGAAATTGGTTATTCTCAAAAATAATAACTGGAACGATTATAAAGTAATTGAAAGACCTGATTATTTTTTGAATAATACTTTGATTTTTAAAGACATCTCATTTGAAGGAGGAAATGAATTTTTAAATTTTGATAATTCAAAAATAAACTCAACTAATATCAAGGTTTATAAAACAGAACTTAACGATTTTTATGAAACATATTTAAGAACTGACATAGATAGAACTAATAGTATTTACCAATACAACCCTGATATTAATGGGTCATTTGTAATTAATAATAATTTCAATATTCCAGAAATAGAAAACGATTATACCTTAGTAAAATTTAGCCTCAAACCTGATAGAATAGACGAGAAAAATAGAGTTTTTATAATTGGAGAGTTTAATGATTATAAAATAACAGATAAGTACGAACTTAAATTAAATGACGATATATATATGGGAGAATTCAAATTCAAACAAGGTTTTTACAATTACAAATATTTATCCGTATTACCAGGAAATAAAGTAAAAAAATATGCTGGGAATTTTTGGGAAACACAAAATATCTATAATGCATTATTATACCAGAAAAAACTAACTGAAAAATATTACAAACTAATTTCGATTAGCGAGTTATCTAGTGTCAATATTAAAAATTAAAAAAGCTAATTAAATTCTTATTTTAAATATATAACTTAGCCCGATGATTAATCATGTTACTAGAGGTATTAAAATTTCTGTCAAAGTTTTATTTGACGGTTCATATTTCAAAAACTATATTTTGAATTACTCTTTTAGTTATACAATTTCAATAATAAATCAAAGCAAAAATTCTGTCCAACTTAAATCCAGACATTGGAGAATTTTTGATTCCTTAAATAGTGATATCACAATAGACGGAGAGGGAGTAGTTGGAGATAAACCAATTATCAAGCCTGGAGATTCTCACATATATTCATCAGGCTGTTTAATAACATCTACGGTTGGTGCAATGAGGGGGTTTTATAATATGATTGACATAAATACAGGGAAAAAATTTAGAGCCTATATTCCAACTTTTAAATTAAACTCTCCTCAAGCACTTAATTAATAATTTAATATTAAATAAAAATTTTATGTTTAAAGTTCCAAAGTTAAAAAACGAAGATATTAAAGATTACTTGAAAAATTCTGAAGAAAGAATTGAAGTTCAAAACACTTATAATTCGATGTATAGTCAAAATATAAAAATTCCACTCTACATTGGTGAAGATGAAATTTATACTGAGGAAAGAAAAAATATAAACCCACCACACGATCACAAAAAAGTAGTTGGAAATTTTTCTGTTTGCAATGAACAACATGTTCATGATGCAATAAATAATTCATTAAGTGTTAAAAATAAATGGACAGAAACTTCATGGCAAGAAAGAGCATCAATATTTTTAAAAGCTGCAGAATTAATAGCTGGACCTTATAGAGCAAAAATAAATGCTGCTACTATGATTGGTCAATCAAAAACTATATTTCAAGCAGAAATAGATGCTGCATGTGAACTTGTAGATTTCCTTAAACTTAACATAGTTTATATGAATGAAATTTATCAAGAACAACCTATTACTGTTGGCGAAGTTTCAAACAAATTAGAATATAGACCATTGGAGGGATTTGTTTACGCTATCACGCCGTTTAACTTCACAGCTATTGGAGGAAATTTATGTGCTAGCGCTGCTCTAATGGGGAATGTTGTTTTATGGAAGCCTAGTGATCATCAAGTATATAGTGCAAAAGTAATTATGGATGTATTTAAGGAAGCTGGCCTACCTAAAGGTGTAATAAACCTTATTACCGGAGATCCTGTAATGATTACTGATATAGCTTTGAAAAATACTAATCTTTCTGGAATTCATTTTACAGGATCTACTGATGTATTTAAATCTCTTTGGTCCAAAGTCGGATCTAATATTAACATTTACAGAGACTATCCTAGAATTGTTGGTGAGACAGGTGGTAAAGATTTTATCTTTTCACACCCATCTGCTGATTCAAAAATAGTTTCAACAGCAATTGTTAGAGGCGGATTTGAATATCAAGGTCAAAAATGTTCAGCTGCATCAAGAGTTTATATTCCTAAGTCTAAATCTAAAGAAATTATTCAGAATCTAGAAAAACAAATCAGCACCATTACTATGGGTTCCCCTATAGATTTTGAACATTTTATGACTGCAGTCATTCACGAAAATTCTTTTGATAAAATAGTTAATTACATAGAAACTGCTAAGAAATCTAAAGAAGCTGAAATTATTATTGGTGGAGATCATGACAAATCTAAAGGATATTTTGTTTCTCCAACAATAATCTTAACAACAAATCCAAATTTCATTACCATGGAAAAAGAAATATTCGGACCAGTTGTAACAATTTATGTTTACGAAGACAATAATTGGAAAGACACCCTGTCATTAGTGGACAAGACATCAATGTATGCTCTTACTGGAGCCTTTATTTCAAATGATAGAGACACTATAGATTATGCATTAAAAACGCTGAGATATAGTGCAGGTAATTTTTACATTAATGACAAGCCTTCAGGAGCTGTAGTAGGACAACAGCCTTTTGGTGGATCAAGAGCTTCAGGCACAAACGATAAAGCAGGTTCAAAATTAAATCTTTTAAGATGGGTTTCTCCTAGATTAATTAAAGAAAATTTTAACCCACCTACTGAGTATCCTTATCCTTATATGGCATAGGTAAGTAAACTATTTTTTTGGTTTCAAAAAAAGCATTGTTGATATAACTATTGATTGCATAGATTCTGGCAGACTTAAAACTCTCTAGTTCTTTTGTTAAGTCACCACCTTTTAAATATAAAATTCCGTTTTTTAATTGGTGCTTGTTTGTGGTTAAAAATTTACCGTCAACCATTTTAACAAAACTTGACATGTTAGTTACAGCTCTACTGATTATAAAATCGTACTGTTGATTTACATTTTCTGATCTGATTTTTTCAGCAACAACATTTTTAAGACCTATATCATTAGCAATAGCTTGAACTACTTTAATTTTCTTTCCAATTGAATCGGTAAGATGAAATGAAACTTCTGGAAACATAATTGCTAAAGGTATTCCTGGAAATCCTCCTCCTGTACCAACATCAAGAATTTTTGTTTTAGGTAAAAATTTTATCACTTTAGATATACTTAAAGAATGTAAAACATGCCTAATATTTAATTCTGATATATCTTTTCTAGAAATTACATTTATTTTATTATTCCAGTCTTCGTAAAGTTTAGTTAGACTGTTGAACTGTTTAATTTGAGAATTCGTCAGGTCTGAAAAATTAGATTTAATGATGTTCAAAACTTTTATTAATTTATTCAAAATTACATCAATATTTTTAGCAAAATAAATATCTTTATCAGCATACATTATTTTAATTATGATAAAAAAAATAAATGCAATTAAATTCTCTAGAACCGACTCTAAAGAGTTTTTTAAAACTTTAAATAAAAGAGTTAACACTTATTTTAAAGAAAATAATATTTCAAAAAATGGTAACTGGAAAATTTGGCTCAAAACAATTATAATGTTCAGCCTTCTTTTAACTCCTTATATTCTAATTTCTATTGTAACACTCCCAAGTTGGATTCAAGTTCTATTATCAGTTATAATGGGTATAGGTTTAGCTGGTATTGGTATGAACGTAATGCATGATGGTAATCACGGTTCATTTTCCAAAAAAAAATGGATAAACAGACTAATGGGTGGAAGTATTTATTTATTAGCTGGAAATAGATATAACTGGCAAGTCCAACATAATGTTTTACATCATACTTACACAAATATTCATGGACATGATGAAGATTTAGAAGCAGGACGAATCATAAGATTTTCAAAGCACTCTAAATGGAGGTGGTTTCATAAATTTCAACATTATTATTCTGTTTTACTTTATGGATTATTGACGTTAAATTGGTCAATTACCACAGATTTTCTTCAAATGAAAAGATTTATGAAAAAAAAATTGTCACACGGAAGATTTCCAAATCCGTTTGTAAACTGGACTAAATTAATAGTATCGAAAGTACTATATTTTTTGTTCTGGATATTTATTCCAATTTTAGTTTTTAATATAGTGTGGTGGAAAGTTTTAATATCATTTATTGTAATGCATTACACTGCGGGTCTAATATTGAGTTTAGTTTTTCAATTAGCTCATATTATGGAAGAAGCTGAAATGCCCCTTCCTGATGTGAAAGGAAACATAAAAAATAGCTGGGCAATTCACCAACTGAAAACAACTGTTAATTTTGCGGCAAACAATAAATTGGTTAACTGGTTTACTGGTGGTTTAAATCACCAAGTAGAGCATCACATTTTTCCAAACATTTCCCACGTACATTATGATCAAATTGCGAAAATTGTTAAAAAAACCTCAATTGAATTTAATCTTCCCTACAATGAATTTAATACATTTTTTGATGCTATCAGAGCACATTTTCAATTTCTTAAAACTATGGGTTTAAAACCTCAAAACGCTTAATTTAAAATGATTAATAAACTTTCAAAAAGAATTAACAATTTACCTGTTTCAGCAACACTTGCAATGGCTGCAAAAGCAAGAGAATTAAAAGAAAATGGTATTGATATTATTGGGCTAAGTCTTGGTGAGCCTGATTTTAATACACCTGATTTTATTAAAGAAGCTGCTATTAAAGCAATTGAAAATAATTATAATTCATATACTCCTGTTGACGGATACGTTGATTTAAAAAAGTCTATTTGTAAAAAATTTAAAAGAGATAACGACTTAGATTATCAACCTGATCAAATTGTTGTTTCAACCGGAGCTAAACAATCCATAGCAAATACTGTTCAAGTTTTAGTAAATCCTGGTGATGATGTATTACTTGTAGCCCCATACTGGGTAAGTTATTCCGCAATTGTTACACTAGCTGAGGGAAATCCAATTGAAATCAGATCAGATATTTCCAATGATTTTAAAATTTCTCCATTACAGTTAGAAAATGCGATTACTAAAAATACTAAATTGGTAATAATAAATTCACCAAATAATCCTAGTGGTTCTGTGTATACAGAGCAGGAGTATAAAGCTCTTGCTAAAGTTTTAGATAAATATCCTGAAATATTCATTCTTTCTGATGAAATCTATGAACATATAAATTATGGTGTTCCACATTTTAGTTTTGCAAAAATACCATCAATGTTTAACAGAACAATTACTGTAAACGGACTAGCAAAAGCTTTTGCTATGACAGGATGGAGGATTGGCTATATTGGTGCACCTAATTGGATAGCAAAAGCCTGTACTAAAATGCAAGGACAAATTACAAGCGGAACAAACTGTATAGCTCAACGTGCTTGTATTTCTGCTCTTGAAGCACCAGTAAGTAAAATTAAGTACATGGTAGATGAATTTAAATTAAGAAGAAAATTGATAATCAACCTTCTTAAAGATATTAAAGGATTTAAATTAAATGAACCTAAAGGTGCTTTTTATGTCTTTCCCGATATTTCATCATTTTTTGGAACAACAATTAAGGGCAAAAAAATAAATAACGCATCTGACTTTGCTATATACTTACTTGAGCAAGCTCACGTAGCAACAGTAACGGGAGACGCATTTGGATCTCCAAATAATATTAGAATATCTTATGCTGCCTCAAATGAAAACATTGTAAATGCTGTAAATAGAATTAAGAAAGCTGTTACAATAGGTTAATTCTTCCAAAAGTAAGGAGTAAAAAATATCAAAACAGTAAATAGCTCTAGTCTACCAACCAACATTAAAAAGGCACACCAATATTTACCTATTTCGGGTAAGCTCTCAAAAGTACTAATTGGACCCAATGTACCTAATGCAGGCCCTACATTTCCTAAAGAAGATGCAGCACCACCAATCGCTGAGACAAAATCAAGACCTAATGCACTTAAAACTCCTGCTCCAATTATGAATAATATTAAGTATAAAATAAAAAAGGCAAGCACGTGAATTATTATTGGTTTTTCAACAACATGATTATTATGCCTCAATGGAAAAATTGCATTTGGATGCAGGGATCTTTTAAATTCTAAAAATCCATTTTTTATTAAAATTAAATGACGTAATACTTTAACTCCTCCAGATGTAGAACCTGATGACCCTCCCATAAACATAATGCCAAAAAATAACATTGTTAAAAAAGGTGTCCATGAAATAAAATCACCTGTAACGAATCCTGTTGTCGTTACAAGTGCAACAACTTGAAAAAGAGAATGTCTAAAACTACTTTCGAATTTTCCTAAAACTTCAGGGTGATAAACTTCAGTTGAGGTTAAATTAACTTCAAAAAATAAAATTAAAGTAGAAATAAAAACAAATGCACCTACAAATGAAACATACCATTTAAATTCAGTGTCTTGAAATATTTTTTTGAATTTTCCAGTTAGTCCAAAATAAATTAAAACAAAATTTGTTCCAGCCAAAAACATAAAGAAAATTATAATATACTGTATTAAAGGATTATCATTCCAGAATCCTATGCTATCATTTTTAGATGAAAAACCTCCAGAGGCTATATTGCTCATCGAATTATTTATTGCATCAAAAAAACTCATTCCTGCGAAAGTTAATAAGATGGTTTCTAAAAGAGTTAAACCAACATAAATCAGCCACAATCTTTTAGCAGTATCACTAATTCTAGGATGAATCTTGTCACCAGTAAGCCCAGGAGCTTCGGCAGAAAAAAGCTGCATTCCACCAATTCCTAACAAAGGTAAAATAGCAATTGCAAGAACAATAATACCCATACCTCCTAACCAATGAGTCATACTTCTCCAAAAAATTATGCTTTTGGGCAAAGCATCTATATCATTAATTACTGTTGAACCAGTTGTGGTATACCCAGACATTGTTTCAAAAAAGATATTTGGAAATGAAGAAATTGACTCAGTTACAACATAAGGAAGCATTCCTGAGAAAACCATTACTAGCCACCCCAATACAACTACAAAATAAGCGTCCCTTTTATTTATTTTTCTTTCATTTTTTTTTGAAATAGTCATCAACAAACAACCACAAAAAATAACTAGTGATGATACTATTGTCATTTCATTTAATACACCATCATTAGTTAAATAACTTACAAATGCAGAAATAAGCATTGCAAAACCATTGAACATTAATAATAATCCTAAAATGTGAAAAATTAATTTTCTATTTAGTTTAGACATTATCTATTTATAAAAATAAACTTTCTACTTTTTTAATACTTTCGGGCTTAGAACAAACAAGTACTCTATCTCCTAGTTTAATCTCAAAATCTCCAAGAGCTATAATTCCTTTATTATTTCTTATGACTCCGCCAATAATTCCAGTTAATGGAAAATCCAGATCCATAATTTTTTTATTAAGAACCTTTGAATTCTCATTAACTATAAATTCAACTATTTCAGCATCCATATCATTTAACATAGCTAATTCAACTATATCCCCATTTCGAACAAACTTAAAAATATCATTTGCTGCAAGTAATTTTTTATTAATTAAACTATCTATTCCAATTGACTGAGAAAGATTGAAATAATCCATATTTTCAACAAGAGCAATAGTTTTTTTTACTTTTTTTGACTTAGCCATCATACATGACATTATATTAGTTTCAGAATCTCCGCTAGTTGCAATAAAAGCATCCATACTTTCTAAATTTTCTTCAACAAGAAGATCTAAATTTCGACCATCAACGTTTAAAACCATAAGATTAGGTAGTTCTTCAGCGATATCATTAGCTTTTTGTTCATTAATTTCAATTAACTTGATATTTAATCCTTCTGAACTCAAGTCCTTAGATAGCTTTGAACCAACTCTTCCTGCACCAAGTATCATTACATTTTTAACCTTTTGCTTTTCAGTACCCATTAATTTATAAAGTTCTTTAAGACCTTTTTTATTAGTAATAAAATAAACGTGATCACATTCACAAAAAATAGTATTTCCTCTGGGTATTAAAGTAGAATCACTATCTTCTCTTTTAAGTGCAATTGGCATAAAATGAACACCTGGAAATACAGATGCAGCCTCCATAACGGTCTTACCAACAAAAGGTGCATTTTTTTCGAGTCTAACCGCCATCATTTTTAATATACCATCGTCAAAATCATGACTATTTGTAAAGGCAGATTCGCTAATTATTAGTTTTATTTCATCAGCAGCCAAATTTTCAGGTGAGATAAGCTCATCTATTCCGATTAAATCAAAATCAATTTCATTACAGTCCTTAATAAATTCAGTATTAGAAATTCTAGCAATAGTTCTTTTAGCACCAAGTTGTTTGGATAAGAAGCAAGTAGTAAAGTTAGTTGTTTCAGATGTGGTTAAAGAAACTACTAAATCAGAATTCTCAACATCAGCATCCTTTAAAACTGAAATTGAAGCAGCATTGCCTTCAATAGTTTTAATGTCTAGTTTATTTTCTGCAATATTTAAAATTGATTTTTTATTATCAATTAAGGTAATATCATGGGATTCAAAAGAAAGTAACTTTGCTAAATGAAAGCCCACTTCACCAGCTCCCGCAATTATAATTTTCATAAATACATAGTTGTATTACAATACAAATATACTTGATTTTAAAAAATCAAGTATGTTTTTTTAATTATTATCAATCTCAAACATAATTTTCTTTATTACATTTGAAAATTAATGAGAATATATTTACTCTTTTTATCACTTTTTTTTATAACAATAAATAGTTTCGCACAGAGAAATTATTCAAAGATTGAAAATCTTCAAAATTTTGATCAAAAAAAGATTCATTTTGGATATTATTTTGGAGTTAATAACTATAATTACAAGTTAGATTATAAAGTAAATCCTGAGAAAAGAACTCTTATTGGAGATCAAGTGGGTATTAATGTAGGTTTAATTGGAGATTTGAGATTGAGGAAAAATCTAAATTTAAGGTTTGAACCTGGTTTATACACAAATAAATCAGAAATAGTTTTTTATGAAAGAGGGGAGTTTACCAAAAATACTGACACACTAAGATCAATAAAATCAACTTATATTCATTTTCCTATATTAATAAAATATAGTGCTAAAAGATATAATAATATAAAACCTTATGTCTTAGGCGGATTATCAACATCATTTAATCTTTCAAGTAATCAAAATAGTCCTGAGGATAATAATAACGGTGTATTTAGATTAAAAACAAATTCCTTTTATTACGAGATAGGCTTTGGAATTGATTTTTATCTTCAATATTTTAAATTTTCTCCATCGGTTAGAGGTGTTTTTTCATTAAAAAACGAAATAGTTCCTGATCTAGATTCCAACAGTCCCTGGACTGGTAATATTGATAAAATGTCTAGTAGAGCTATTTTTATAAATTTTTCTTTTCATTAGATTTTCTAGAAAACTCAGATAAAATAATTCCTAACGAATTTGAAAGGTTTAAGCTTTCAGGATAACTTTTATTATTAAACCTAGGTATTGTTAACTCAACATCAAGTAACAACCTAAGATTGTTAGAAATACCATTAGCTTCGTTTCCAAACACAATAATTCCATTATCTGTGCTAATTTTATTTTCATAAACTGATTCTCCATTAATAAAAGTTCCAAATTTATTTAATGACTCTGATTTTAAAAAATTTGTCAAGTCTAAGTATGTAATATTAATTCTAGACAAAGAGCCCATTGCAGATTGTACTACTTTAGGATTATAACAATCTACTGAATCTAAAGAACAAACTATATCATTTACTCCAAACCATTCACATGTTCTTATTATTGTTCCAAGATTACCAGGATCGTTTATTGATTCTAAACCAACAAGTAAATTGTTTTTATTTAAAGGCTTTTCGTTTGGAATTTTAAAGATTGCTAAATGATCATCGGGATTACTTAAAAAACTAATCTTTTTAAGATCATCTTGTGAAACTTGAATTACATTATTTATACTAAATTCTGAAATATTGATTGAAAATAATTTATGGAGATCAAATTTTGAATTAATAAATTCGGAAACTGATTTTTTACCTTCCACAACAAACATTTTATGTAAATAACGTTGTTTTTTATATTTCAAACTTTTAATCAGTTTTATATCGTTTTTGCTAAGCATTAATAATGATGTATTTTTGAGTTATAATTGTAAAGTGAAAAAATTTATAACAAAAATAGCATTATTTGTAATTACTATTATTACTGTAATTAGTTGTAGTGTGACTAAAGATCTAAATAGGGGCAATTTAATACTTAGATCAAATGAGATTTTTGTAAATGGATCAAAAGTAAAAATTGATTCATTGTCTCCTCTTATAGCTCAAAAAAAAAACAACTATATAATCGGCTTTCCTTTAGCTGGTAAATTATACCAATCATCTAAAGAAAATAGTGATTCAATATTTAATAAATGGATTAATAAAAGAGTTAATAAAAAAAAGAGACTTAATTCAATACTTTCAAAAAAGCAAGTTATACAATTGAACAGTTATTATAATGATTTGAATAATTGGAAAAAAAAGAATGGAGAAAAATTGGAAATCATTGACTCTGTAAAAACAAATATTTCAATTGAAAATTTAAAATCATATTATAAGAATAATGGGTATTTTAATTCTAAAATATCTTCAAATACAATTATAGGCCAAAACAATAACAAATTTGGGAAAGTTATATACAATATAAAAACAGGTAATCAATACACTTTAGACAGTATATCAACAAACATTGAGTCTAAAATTTTAAGATCCATATTTAATTCAACAAAGGAAAAATCAATTTTAAAACCAAATACATCTTTTAATACAAAGAAATTTGAGTTAGAGAGAAACAGAATTGATAAATTATTTAAAAGTTCTGGGATTTACAATTTTCAAATAAATTCTATTTCTTTTAAAATAAATTTAGATACAACAAGTTTAAGTTTCAAAATTCCGGTTGAAATAGTAATTAAGGAAAATACTTTGAATAACAAGTATAAAAAACATACAATAGAAAAAATAAACTTATTTATAGAGAAAGAAGATTTAAATACTGAAATCAAAAAAATATCTAGTTATGACTCTATTAATTTTTATTCTAATTATACTTTAGACTATAAACCTAAAGTATTGTCAGATTTAATTCTTATTAAAAAAAATGATCTTTACAGTGATTCAAAAAGGACTGAGACAATTAAACTTTTAAATAAATTCGATAATTTTCAATACCCATCAATTAATTATAATTATATAGATGAAACTAATAAACAATTAGAGGCTAATATATATTTAGTGCCAAAAAAAAAATATTCGTTTAGGTTTGGTTTAGATCTAAAACATTCAAATATTGAAGATATTGGAGTCGCGTTTGAATCATCTTTAATTAATCGAAATGTGTTTAAGTCTGGTGAAAAACTAGAATTTACAACTAGAGGTACTATAGGAAAGTCTGCAAATACTACCATTTCTGAGTATGGTTTTGATATTAGATTTAAATTTCCTAAACTTTTTCCGTCTTTTAATTTAAAAAACTTAGTTAAGTTAGAAAACAAGCCTGTCACATATTTTAATATCGGAACGTCTAACCAAACTAATATTGGATTAGATAGACAAAATTTTAAGTTTGATTTAAATTATGACTGGTTTGATAAAAAAAACAGAAAAAACAACCTCAGTTTAATTAATATTGAGTTAGTTAATAATAAAAATATTGTCAATTATTTCAATATTTATTCTAATTCGTTTAAATCTGTTAACATTATTGCAAACAGGTATGATACACCATCAAATTATTTAGATGTTAATAATAACTTAATCATTCCTAGTGGAATAGATTCATTTATCAACGAAGTTGTTTCAAATCAATTTGCAGTATCCAACGAAGATTTTAGTACAATCAATTATTTAAATGATAGAAAAAACAGATTAACATCAAACAATTTAATAATTGGTTCAAGCTTTTCTTTTTCAAATAAGTCGAAAAAAAGTATATATGATAACGAGTTTTCCGAATTTAAATTAAAAATTGAACTTGCAGGAAATTTAACAAATCTCACTAGTAATCTTTTAAATGTTTCTAAAGATGAGTTTGGTAAAAATAAAGTTTTAGGATTGACATACTCACAATTTATAAAAACCGAAACTGGGTATATTAAACACTGGCCAATTGGATTAAATTCTATTATAGCTTTTAGATCATTTTTTGGAATAGCTATTCCATTTGGAAATTCAAACAACATCCCTTTTTCAAAATCATTTTTTGCAGGTGGGTCAAACGATAACAGAGCATGGGAGGTTTATAGACTTGGCCCCGGCAGCAGTGAAGCTTTGAGTGAATTCAATGAGGCAAACATGAAAATAGCTTTGAACATTGAATACAGGTTTAAAATTCTTGGAAAATTAGACGGTGCTTTGTTCACAGATATAGGTAATATATGGAACGTATTTGATGACACAAAAGATTCTAAAAGAACATTTAACAGCCTTAAAGATTTGGATGAAATTGCAATTGGAAGCGGAATTGGCTTAAGATATAACATTGGTTATTTTATTTTGAGATTAGACATGGGGCTCAAAACTTACAATCCTGTACTTGAAACTA
This sequence comes from uncultured Bacteroidota bacterium, assembly GCA_902510655.1. Classification (GTDB taxonomy): domain Bacteria; phylum Bacteroidota; class Bacteroidia; order Flavobacteriales; family Flavobacteriaceae; genus MAG-121220-bin8. The sequence goes on from CABXBY010000002.1 coordinate 41,746, forward strand.
GCGAAAGATGGTTAACTGATTTTAATTTAAATAAAGCTGTGTTCAATATTGGTTTAAATTATCCTTTTTAGGACCAGAAATTCTTTTTAATTTAGCGCAATAATCAAAAATTAAAAATGAGTAATCAAATCAAAGGAGGTGTTGCCACAGGTGACGAAGTTCAAGAGATTTTTAATCTTGCAAAAGCAAAAAAATTTGCATTACCTGCTGTAAATGTAATTGGATCAAATTCAATTAATGGAGTTTTAGAAACAGCATCTAAACTAAATGCTCCAGTAATAATTCAATTTTCAAATGGAGGAGCTATTTTTAATGCTGGAAAAGGACTTTCTAATGAAAATCAAAATTCCGCAATTAAAGGCGCTATAGCAGGAGCAAAACATGTTCATGAACTTTCAGAAGCTTATAATGTTCCTGTTATATTACATACTGATCATGCCGCTAAAAAACTTCTTCCTTGGATTGACGGATTACTTTTAGCTAGTGAAGATCACTTTAAAAAAACAGGAAAATCTTTATTCAGTTCACATATGATTGATCTTTCTGAAGAACCAATTGAGGAAAATATCTCTATTTGTAAAGAATATTTAAAAAGAATGAGCAAAATTGGAATGACATTAGAAATTGAATTAGGTATTACAGGTGGAGAGGAAGATGGTGTAGATAATACTGATATTGATGATTCAAAACTTTACACTCAACCAGAAGAAGTTGCATATGCTTACGAAGAATTATCAAAAATCAGCGATAAATTTACTATTGCTGCTGCATTTGGAAATGTTCATGGAGTTTATAAACCTGGAAATGTAAAATTAACTCCAAAAATATTAAAAAATTCTCAAGATTTTATTTCAAAAAAATATAACGTAGAACATAATACTATAAATTTTGTGTTTCATGGAGGATCAGGTTCCTCAGTGAAAGAAATTAGAGAAGCAATAAATTATGGAGCCATAAAAATGAATATTGATACTGATATGCAATATGCATTTATGTCTGGTATTAGAGATTACTTTAATACAAATAAAGATTACTTAAAATCTCAAATTGGAAATTCTGATGGGAAAGATATCCCAAATAAAAAGTATTATGATCCAAGAGTTTGGTTAAGAAAAGCTGAAGAAAGTTTTATTTCAAGACTTACTCAAGCATTTGAAGATCTTAATAACGTCAATACCTTGAACTAAATTTGGTTTAGTATATTTGAATAAACATCCATTATATGGCTTGGTTTAAAAGAAAAACAAAAGGAATACACACTTCTACTAAAGAAAAAAAGGACACTCCTGAGGGTTTGTGGCATAAAACTCCTACTGGAAAAATTATTGATACTGAAGAACTAGAAAATAATTCATTTGTTTCACCTGAGGATGGTTTTCATATTAGAATAGGTAGTCAAGAATATTTTAATATTTTATTTGATGATAAGTTTAAAGAATTAGATAAAGATATTAAGTCCAAGGACCCTCTAAAATTCAATGACAATAAATCATATAAACAAAGAGCTAAAGACGCAAGAAAAAAGACAGGCTTAAAAGATGCCATTAAAGTTGCTGTAGGTAAATCTATTGGAGAAGAAGTTGTTATTGCTTGTATGGATTTTAGATTCATTGGAGGATCCATGGGATCAGTAGTTGGTGAAAAAATAAGTAGAGCGATTGACATAGCCATAAAAAAGAAAATCCCTTTAATCATAATTTCAAAATCAGGCGGAGCTAGAATGATGGAAGGGGCAATATCATTAATGCAAATGGCTAAAACGTCTGCTAAACTAGCTCAGTTGGCAAATAATAAATTACCCTATGTCTCATTATGTACTGATCCAACAACAGGTGGAACTACTGCATCTTTCGCAATGCTTGGTGACATAAATATTTCTGAGCCTGGAGCATTGATAGCATTTGCTGGTCCTAGAGTAGTAAAAGATACGACAGGTAAAGATCTACCTGAAGGCTTTCAAACTTCTGAATTTTTATTAGAACACGGATTTCTAGACTTTATAAGTTCAAGAACTGAAATTAAGAAAAAAATTAATCTATATTTTGATTTAATTCTCAATAGACCATTAAGGTCAATTTAAAATTACATATTTATCAAAATATAATCTTATATTTGCCGCGCTAATTAATAATTAGTTAGCTACATAAAAATCATTTAAAATAATATTGGCATGTATTTAACAAAAGAAAACAAAAAAGAAATCTTCAAAGAGCATGGTAAATCAGAGTCTGATACAGGTTCGGCTGAAGGTCAAATTGCATTATTCACAAAACGAATTAATCACTTAACTGAACATCTTAAAAATAACAGAAAAGATTTTAACACTGAAAGATCTTTAGTGATGATGGTTGGTAAAAGAAAAAGTCTGTTGAGTTATCTTAATAAAAAAGATATTAACAGATATCGTGAAATAATCAAAAAATTAAACTTACGTAAATAGTTTTTTACACAGTTTTTCATTGGTATTCTACTTAAGACACAACACAACTTAATTAATTTAATGAAAAATATGAAAATAAAAACTTATAATGAATCCATCGATTTAGGTGATGGAAGAACAATAACAATAGAAACTGGTAAACTTGCAAAGCAAGCACATGGTTCAGTAGTTGTTCAAATGGGTAAAGCAATGCTTTTGTGTACTGTTGTATCCAACTATGAAGCCAGTAAAGTTGACTTCCTTCCTCTTACAGTTGACTACAGAGAAAAATTCGCAGCTGCTGGAAGATATCCTGGAGGTTTTTTCAAAAGAGAAGCTAGACCTAGTGACGGCGAAGTATTAACTATGAGATTAGTAGACAGAGTTTTACGTCCACTATTTCCAAAAGATTATCATTCCGAAGTTCAGGTCATGATTCAATTAATGTCCCACGATGAAGATGTAATGCCTGATGCTCTTGCAGGGCTTGCAGCATCTGCTGCAATTCAGTTAAGTGACTTTCCATTTGAATGTGCAATTTCAGAAGCTCGTGTAGCTAGAATTGATGGTAAATTTGTTATTAACCCTAGTAGAACTCAATTGGCTAATGCTGACATAGAAATGATGGTTGGAGCTTCTACTGACTCAGTAATGATGGTTGAAGGTGAAATGGATGAATGTAGTGAAGAAGAAATGGCTGATGCAATAAAATTTGCTCACGAGTCTATAAAAATTCAAATCCAAGCTCAAGAAAGATTAGCTAAAGCAGTTGGGAAAAAAGAAGTTAGAGAATACGAAACTAGTGTTGAAAATGAAGAGCTTGCTAAAAGAATTTTTGATGCTTCTTATGACAAATGTTACGATATAGCGAAAAAAGGTACTTCTAAAGCTGAACGTAGTTTAGCTTTTTCTAACGTTAAAGATGAGATAAAAGCCTCTTTTAGTGAGGAAGAAATTGAAGAACATGGAAAATTAATTAGTAAATATTTTAACAAATCACAAAAAGAAGCTATTAGAGAACTTACATTAAGTGAAGGAATAAGGTTAGACGGTAGAAAAACTGATGAAATTAGAGACATTTGGTGTGAAGTTGATTACCTGCCATCTACTCATGGATCTGCTATTTTTACTAGAGGAGAAACTCAAGCTTTAGCCACAGTTACTTTAGGAACTTCAAGAGAAGCTAACAAAATTGATATGCCATCTTATGAAGGTGAAGAAACTTTTTATCTTCATTATAATTTCCCGCCATTTTGTACAGGAGAAGCTAGACCATTAAGAGGAACATCAAGAAGAGAAGTAGGACATGGTAATCTTGCGCAAAGAGGTTTAAAAGGAATGATTCCTGATGATTGTCCTTATACTGTAAGAGTTGTTAGTGAAGTACTTGAGTCTAACGGCTCATCTTCAATGGCTACCGTATGTTCAGGAACTATGGCTCTTATGGATGCTGGAGTTCAGATAACTAGACCTGTTTCTGGAATAGCAATGGGATTAATTTCTGATGGAGATAGATATGCAGTTTTAAGTGATATTTTAGGTGATGAAGATCATCTTGGAGATATGGACTTTAAAGTTACTGGAACATCTGAAGGTATAACAGCTTGCCAAATGGATATAAAGATTAAAGGCCTTTCATATGAAATTTTAGTAAATGCATTAAAACAAGCTAGAGACGGAAGACTCCATATTTTAAATAAAATAACTGAAACTATTGAAAGACCAAATGCAGATGTTAAGTCTCATTCACCAAAAATGGTAACTAGTAGAATTCCTAATGAATTCATAGGACCATTTATTGGACCAGGTGGAAAAGTAATTCAAGAGTTACAAAAAACAACTGGTTGTACAATAGTTATAAATGAGGATCCAGAAACTGAAGAAGGAATTGTAGAAATTCTTGGTACTGATCAAGAGGGAATTGACTCTGTTCTTGCTAAAATAGATTCACTTTTATTTAAACCAGAAAAAGGAAACACTTATAAGGTTAGAGTAATAAAATTATTAGACTTTGGGGCTGTAGTTGAATATCTAGATGCACCAGGAAACGAAGTTTTATTACATGTTAGTGAAATTGCATGGGAAAGAACAGAAAATGTTAGCGATGTGCTTAAACTTGGGGATGAATTAGAAGTTAAATATTTTGGTACAGATCCTAGAACTAGAAAAGAAAAAGTTTCTAGAAAAGCATTATTAGAAAAACCTGAAGGCTATGTAGAAAGACCACCTAGAGCTCCTAGATCTGATAATAGAGGAAGAGATAATAGAGGAAAAAGATAATAACTAGTTATTGTAACCTTTTTACAACTTTTAACGTATAATAATTCTAATACAGAATAATGAGACAATTAAAAATCACCAAGCAGGTAACCAATAGAGAAACAGCTTCCTTAGATAAATATTTACAAGAAATAGGAAAAGTTGACTTAATTACTGCTGAAGAAGAAGTTGAATTAGCACAAAAAATTAGAGCTGGGGATGAAAATGCTTTAGATAAACTTACAAAAGCAAACTTAAGGTTTGTTGTCTCCGTAGCAAAACAGTATCAAAATCAAGGTCTAACACTACCTGATTTAATTAATGAAGGAAACCTAGGATTGATAAAAGCGGCAAGAAGATTTGATGAAACAAGAGGATTTAAATTTATTTCATATGCAGTATGGTGGATTCGTCAATCAATATTACAAGCACTTGCAGAACAATCAAGAATTGTTAGACTTCCATTAAATAAAATTGGATCTATAAATAAAATTAATAAAATGTATGCTTTTTTGGAGCAGGCTAACGAACGTGTTCCTTCTGCAGAAGAAATTGCAAAAGAATTAGACATGACAGTTTCTGATGTCAAGGAATCAATGAAAAATTCTGGAAGACATGTATCAATGGATGCTCCATTAGTTGAGGGAGAAGATTCTAACCTTTATGACGTCCTTCGTAGTGGAGAATCGCCAAATCCTGACAGGAATTTACTTCACGAATCGTTAAGAACCGAAATTGAAAGAGCTCTTGAAACCCTAACACCAAGAGAAGCTGACGTTGTAAGACTATACTTTGGCTTAGGAGAGAAACATGCCATGACACTTGAAGAAATTGGAGAAACATTTGATCTAACAAGAGAAAGAGTTAGACAAATTAAAGAAAAAGCAATTAGAAGACTTAAACATACTTCTAGAAGTAGAATATTAAAAACTTATTTAGGTTAATAATGAATATTATTGCTCCATCAATGCTAGCTTGCGATTTTGGAAATCTTCTTAGTGAGATTGAAATGGTTAATAATAGTGAAGCTAATTGGTTTCATATTGATGTAATGGATGGAGTTTTTGTTCCTAATATTTCCTTCGGAACTCCTATAATGAAGGTTTTAAAAGAAAATGCAAAAAAAACTTTAGATGTACATTTAATGATTGTCAATCCAGATAATTATTTAGAAAACTTTGCTGAACTTGGTGCTGATATACTTACTGTTCATTACGAAGCATGTACACATTTACACAGAACTGTACAAAGAATCAAAGATTTAAAAATGAAAGCTGGTGTAGCAATAAATCCTCACACACCAATTGTATCATTAAAATCTATTATTAAGGATCTTGATTTAGTTTGTATTATGAGTGTAAATCCAGGATTTGGTGGTCAGTCATTTATCGAAGAAACATATGAAAAGGTCAAAGAACTTAATTCATTGATCAAAAAACAAAACTCCAAAGCCATCATTGAAATTGATGGTGGTGTTAACTCACAAAATGCAAAAAAATTAATTGATTGCGGCGCTAACGCTCTAGTAGCTGGAAGTTTTGTGTTTAAATCAGAAAATCCAACTAAGACAATTTCTGAACTATCCTCAATTATTAATTAAATCGAAAGTTTTTAGTTAATTTAATGCATATTTATATATATGTGTTCAAATTCCATTAACGTTATTGGTGTTATGAGCGGGACATCTCTGGATGGACTTGACATCTGTTTAGTTTCATTTGATAGTGATGATTATTCTAATTTCAATATAATAAATAGTAAAACATATAATTACTCGTCTTATTGGACCGAAAAACTTTCAAATGCAATTAAACTAGGAATAAATGAACTTAATAAACTAGATAACGAATTCGGAAAACTAATTGGTGATTATATTAATAAATTTATTATTGAAATTGGAAATCCAAAAGTAGATTTAGTTTCGTCCCATGGTCATACAGTTTTTCATAATCCAGAAAAAGGAATAACCAAACAAATTGGGAATGGTGAAACAATATTTAATAAAATAAACATTAGTTTAATTTGCGACTTTAGAACTCAAGATGTGGAACTTGGAGGGCAAGGTGCTCCTTTAGTACCTATTGGAGACTTAAACCTTTTTAAAGACTATAAATATTGTTTAAACCTTGGAGGTTTTGGAAATATTTCAATAAAAAAAAACAAATCAATTAAGGCTTTTGATATTTGTCCTGTTAACACAGTTCTAAATTATTATTCTAAAAAATTGGGATACCCGTATGATAAAAACGGAAAAATTTCTGAAACAGGGAATATAAATTATAAATTATTAAGCAAACTAAATTTGTTAGAGTATTATAAAACTGAAGGGCCTAAATCATTAGGAATTGAATATGTAAAAGAAAAGATAATACCATTAATTGATTCCTTTTCAGTTAATAACAATGATGTTTTAAAAACATTTATTGAACACATTACAGAACAAATATATATTTCGATAAAAGAAAACAAAGAAAATGAATCCATACTAATTACTGGAGGAGGAACTTATAATCAAACTATAATTAAAAAGTTAAAAAATAAGCTAAAATGTGATGTTATAATTCCTGAAAAAGAAATTATTGATAATAAAGAAGCATTAATATTTGCTTACTTGGGACTACTACGATACAACAATACAGTAAACTGTTTAAAAACTGTTACTGGTGCTAAAAAAAATCATTCTTCAGGAACAATTTTTAAAAGTTGATATCTAAATCTGAGCTATCTAATTTTTGAAGTTTTATGTTTCTCCATTTAACCTTAATTCCACCACCGTCGTGAATTTGTAAAGCAATTCTACCATTGGCTTCACCAATTTTTTTATCAGTATATGAAATCATTTTAGTACCATTTAGCCAAGTAGTAACAGTTTCATCTTGAACTTTCACAGTGAGTTTGTTCCAATCACCCATAATTAATGATGAATCCTTACCCATACTAGGTTTCACAAGCCAACCCCTACCATATGATTCATAAATTCCTCCTGTGTATGAACCAGGTGGAGCAACTTCAACCTGCCAACCGTTTACTGTAGTACCATCAACAGTTGATCTAAAAAAAAAACACCACTATTTCCATTTGCCTCTTGCATAAACTCAAGATTCAAAACAAAATTTTTATAGTAATCATCTGTACCTAAATAACCATATTCTGCGTTTGGTCCACTTTCACAAATCAACAATCCGTCCTCAACATACCACTTTTCAGTACCATATATAATCCAACCACTTAAATCAGTACCGTTAAATAAGTTTATAGTATTTGCTTTGTTTACTATTGGTTCATTTTTACTTGAACTATCGTTATTCTTATTATAATGATTATGAGTTTCAGGCGAAAATAAAGATAGTGAAGCGCAAGAACAGGTGAAAAGAACAATTAGAGACAACAAGAGGTAGTTTATATTTTTCATTTAATATTAATTTAAATTGTAATTTTAGTGATACAGGTAAATATAATTCAAATGAAAAGAAAAAACTTAAAATCACTGTTTATTTTACTTATACTCATTTTTTTTTATTCAAAAAATTTATATTGTCAATTTGAAGCCGGTATAATCTCAACTCTTGAAGCTACATTCCCAGATAAAAACAACATAAAATTTAAACAAACTTTTTCTTACAATATTCCACAAAACGCTGATTTTGAAGCATTGATTTTAATTAAATCTAAATCGAACAAAACATTTACTATTAATTCAAAATCAAAAAATTTAAATAACATTAATTATTCAGTGATAAAGCCAGTTCCAGTTGAAGAAAATACTGGTGTCGATAGCAGGACTGAACAGTTTCTGGGTCAAATCAATTCAGATGTAATTAGAAGAGCTCCTTTTGAAGTTTTTGAAGTTATAGAACCTTTAACTATTAATGAAATTAAAACCGTTAGTAATTTTTCTTTATTAAGAATTTCTGTAAAATCTATTGAGTTTAAAAGGACTGGCAATTTTAAATTGAATATAGTTTTAAATGATGGTTTTAAAAATGAAGAATTGAAATTTAAAATTAAGATTCATAATGCTTCCATTCCAAAACTTCAAGAAAGTAAATTCTTTTATACAAATTGGTTTAATTTAAGTAAAATGGAAGAAATGCATGATTTAAAGAGATGGAACAAAGAATGGTTTGTTATGCTTGATAAATATGCTAAGTTGATGGCAGAGGGGCGTCAAAATTGTATAAGAATTCCACATGAACTTGTTAATTTAAAAAGCAATAAAATTTCTTTAGATGAAGAAAAAATGATTTCATTTATAAATATTTTTAAGAAATATGGATTTAAATATTTTGAATCTCCACACTTGCTCAACAGAGGATCTAATGACGATTGGGGGAATCCAGAACTAAAAACAAAACTACGTAAAAGAGGTTATTACTCCGAGGATGGAAAAAAGGAAATAGATACTATAATTAGAAAAATAAAATCATTTACAAAAAAATATAAATTAGAAAATCAGTGGCTTCAACATATTGCAGATGAACCTACAGATGTTAATGCTCAATGTTACAAAGATGTTTCAAAACAAATAAAATCGATATATCCAAAAATTACGATAATGGAAGCAACTAATGCAAAAGAATCATTGACTGGTTCGATTGATTTATGGTGTCCACTTATAAATGATTTTCAAGAAAATCAAGATTTTTTCAAAAAAAGAGTGAAAGAAGGAGAGAAAATTTTAGTATATACCTGCTTAGTTCCTGGCGGAAAATGGTTAAACAGGACATTAGATATGGAAAGAATTAGACAAGTTTATTTTGGATGGGCAGGCTCAAAATATAATACCTTTGGATACCTTCATTGGGGATTGAATCAATATAAAGCTAATCCATTCAATCAAAGTGTAGTTAAACATCCATCTCCTCAAGCATCAAATAACAATTATCTTCCAGCTGGTGACACGCATATAATCTATCCGGGAGAAGATGGACCACTTTCCTCACTTCGATTTGAAGCACACCGACAAGGAATTGAAGACTATGAATTGCTTGAGAAATTAAAATTAAAAAATAGTAATAAACACAAAAGATTAATCAAAAAATTATTCTTAAATTATACTAATTACTCGTTGTCAATTAATAAATACCAGAAAATAAGAAAAAAACTACTTAAATCAATTTAGTATTATGAAAAAAACTATCACCACTTTAATACTAATATTAATTGTATTTAATATTAACGCACAAAAAAGAAAAGAATTTTTTAAAAGCCCTAAAGGAGTTTTTTATATTTCTTCAGATTTACATATACATAGCGTTTTTTCTGATGGTTCTGTTTGGCCTACTATTAGAGTAGATGAGGCTATAAGAGATAGCATAGATTTAATATCTCTTACTGAACATTTAGAATATCAATCGCATATTTCTGATATTCCTCACACAAATAGAAATAGGTCATTTCAAATTGCAGGTGGTTATGTACAGAAAAAGCCTCTGGCAGTTGTACACGGAACAGAGATAACAAAACCAATGCCACCAGGCCACTTTAATGCTATTTTTATTAAGGACGCCAATAAATTTTTTGATAAAAATAAAGAACCATTAATTTTCATAAAAGGGATTAAGGAAGCAAATAATCAAAGAGCATTTGTTTTTTGGAATCATCCAATGTGGGAAGCGAACAGAAGTGATGGAATAGCAAAGCTTGACCCAATTCACAAAGAAGTAATTGATAAAAAATTATTACATGGAATTGAAGTTGTAAATTTTGACACATTCTCTGAAGAGGCAATGCAAATTGCACTTGACAACGAATTAACCATGATGGGCACGAGTGATGTTCATGTATTAATTGATTGGGATTTTAACAAAAAAGAAGAAAGTTTTCACAGACCGATAACATTTATTATGTCAAAAAATCGAACAATAAAATCTATTAAAGATGCTTTGTTTAATGGCGATACATTTATTTGGTATAGAGATTTAATTATTGGTAAGTCAAACAATTTAAAACAAGTTATAGAAAATAATTTTAAAGTTGTTTCAAAAGGATTCGGATTCAAAGGAAGAAAAGTCGAGATTTTACAAGTGGAACTAATAAATAAATCTGTGGCTCCAATTAGTCTAAACTATATTGGAGAATATACATTTCATAATGACTATAAGTTTATAGAACTTGAACCAAAATCAAGTAAAACAATATATATCAAAACTAAAAAAGTTAAAGAAACAGTTTCTCTAGAGTTCGAAATTTTAAATTATGTAATTGCTCCAAAAACAAACCTTAAGATAGTAAAAACTATAACTATTGATTAAACTTGCATGGAGTACAAGCTTTAGTTACTGTAACTCAATATTTAAAATTGTATTTTTAAAAAAGTCTACAGAACCTTCTTCAAATTTTGGTTTTCTAAACCTAATCTTTTCTTTTGTAGAAAAACCATACTGTTCAGAGGGAATACCAATAAAGTTTTTATCTAATATGTTATTAAAGTTTTTATCTAATAAAATTGATATAAAATAAGTTCCTTTAGGTAAATTAATTACGGTAGAAAATTTTCCTTTTTGAACCTTTTCTTTAAAACCATATTCAAAACCAACCTTTTGACCAGAAGTATTTGTTTTGTTACTATTCCAAGAGTCTGGCTCAGACCAAACTGCAATCATTAAATTACCTGAAGATTCAATATTAGAAATATTTAATTTAATCTCAAATAATTCGGTATTATTTTGTGAAAATAATTCCAAGCTTAATAGTAAAATTAATATTATGAAAAATTTGTTCATTAGGTTTTTTTTAGTGACCCAGGGAGGATTCGAACCCCCAACCGTCAGAGCCGAAATCTGATATTCTATCCAGTTGAACTACTGGGCCCTATTTATTACATAAGTTTTGAACGCACAATATTAGATATGGTTTTTCCATCTGCTTTTCCGGAAAGTTTACTTGAAGCAATGCCCATTACTTTTCCCATGTCTTTCATTCCTTGAGCTCCAATCTGAATAATAATTTCACTAATTAATTTATCTAGGTCTTCTAAACTAATTTGAGCTGGTAAAAATCTTTCAATTATTTTGGATTGGCTTGATTCAATATCAGCTAGTTCCAATCTGTTTTGTTTCTTATATATTTCTGCACTTTCTTTTCTTTGTTTAACTAGTTTTTGAAGAATTTTAATTTCATCTGATTCTTGAATATTACCGTCTGACCCCTTTTGAGTTTGAGCTAATAAAAGTGCTGACTTAATTGCTCTTAAAGATTCCAATTCATCAACGTTTTTTTCTTTCATTGCTGATATAATTGAACTTGATATTTTATCTATTAATTTCATAAAATTTTCTTTTAATCTACATTATCATGTAAAAACGAATTATTAGTTCGCAAATTAATCTCTCCGTTTGAATCTTCACTAATAACTGATCTGGAAGATTTAAATTGATCTATACTATCTAAACTAACTCCGGCCCTTTTAAAAGCAGGTTCATTTTCCATAGATTTTATATTATTAGCTTTAGTAAAATTGTAATTATATTGTTTTAATTTAATTTTTCGTTCTTCGGTTCTTTTAGATAAACCATCAGCTATTGAGCTGTTCAAAGGATTTAAAATTATTTCCTTATTGTCAGCTTTAATTTCAGAAACCATAGGCTCAACAGTCTTATTATTAATTTCATAATCATCGATACCCGATTTATTAGCATTTGTTCCATTAACTTCGGTTACAGGTATGATATGAATAGGATTTACAACTTCTATTTCGTTTACATCTTCAATTAATTCATGAACAATTTTATCTGACTCAATTTTTTGTTTTTTTAATGGCATATCAAAATCAAATGAAACTTGATCAATAGGTTTAATTTCCTCAGGTGAGGTAACTTCGATTTCATTAATTTTCAATGAAACATCATTGATTTCAATTTCATCTTCACTAATTATTAAATTTGAATTGACCTCCTCATAATCAACATCAATATCATTTATAATCTTAGCATTTTCTGAATTTTCTAATTCAGAATTAGTATTTTTAAAATCAATCGAATTTGAAGCAAAATCAAATTGTAAAGAATCTTTTTTATCAATCTGGGTATTAGAACTTAGATTATGAACATACCCACTATTTTCATCAAGATTATGAATTATTTTTTTTGGATCAGAATGTATAATTTCGTCTTGTTGATTAGGGTCAAAACCTGTGGCAATTACTGTAACAGAAATTGAGCTTTCTAAATTCAAATCCTCACCTACTCCCATTATAATATTAGCTCCGTGCCCAGCTTTTTCTTGGATATAGTCATTTATAAGACCGATTTCATCAATTGTTATTTCTTCTTTTCCAGAGACAATTAGTAATAAAACGTTTTTAGCTCCAGTAATTCTATTATCATTTAAAAGAGGGGAATCAAGAGCAGATGAAATGGCTTCAATTGACCTTTTAGTACCTGCAGCCGTAGAAGAACCCATTATAGCATTTCCGCTATTAGATAGTACTGTTTTAGCATCTTTTAAATCAATATTTTGAGTATAATGATGAGTAATAACTTCAGCTATTCCTCTTGATGCTGTAGCTAATACTTCATCAGCTTTTGCAAATCCTTCCTTAAATCCTAAATTTCCGTAAATATCTCTTAAATTATTATTATTAATTACAATTAAGGCATCTACTTCTTTTCTTAATTTTTTAATTCCTGTTTTGGCTTGTTGTTCTCTTATCTTACCTTCAAATTGGAATGGCATAGTAACTATTCCAACAGTTAATATATCCATCTCTTTAGCTAATTTTGAGATTACTGGGGCTGCTCCGGTGCCGGTGCCTCCTCCCATTCCTGCAGTTATAAAAACCATTTTAGTATTAGTTTCAAGCATTTTCTTTAAATCATCAAAACTTTCAACTGCTGCTTTTTCTCCAATTTCAGGATTTGCACCAGCTCCTAAACCTTCTGTTAATGAAATACCAAGCTGAATTTTGTTCTCAACTTTACTGTTTTCTAAAGCTTGTGAATCAGTGTTACATACAACAAAATCAACTCCTTTTATTCCTTTAGAGTGCATGTAGTTAATTGCATTACTTCCACCACCACCAACTCCGATGACTTTTATTACATTACTTTGATTTTTAGGTAAATCAAATGGCAAATTATTTATTTCTGGGTTTAAGTGCATAATCTTTAATTTATTCGGCGTTATCTAAAAATGTTTTTATTTTTTCTGTAAACTGTTCAAAAATTGTTAACCTTTCACTTTGGTTTGTATCATCAATTTCTTCAAGCTCATTTTTATCTAGATCTTCTTTTTTATTACTTTTTTTACTAATTTTTGTTGAGTTCATTACCAAGCCAACAGCCGTAGCATACATAGGACTAGAAATATCTATTGAATTATTTCCTGCTAAATGTTCGCTGGGGTGACCCAATCTAGTATCCATTCCTGTTATGTATTCAACAAGTTGTTTTAAATGTTTTAATTGACTACCTCCCCC
>CABXBY010000003.1 GCA_902510655.1 uncultured Bacteroidota bacterium
GAAAATAATATTAAATTAATAGTTTTCGATAGACCTAACCCAAATGGTCATTACGTTGATGGACCTTTAAGAAAATTGGATTTGAAAAGTTTCATTGGCATGCACCCAGTTCCAATAGTACATGGAATGACAATTGGAGAATATGCGTTAATGATAAATAATGAAGGTTGGTTAGAAAGTAACGTTAAATGTGATTTAAAAATAATTCAAATGAAGAATTATAATAGATATTTGACTTATAATTTTCCTGTTAAACCTTCTCCCAATCTGCCAAACCAGAAATCGATTAACCTATACCCTAGTCTGTGTTTGTTTGAAGGTACTAATGTAAGTATAGGCCGTGGAACAAATTTACAGTTTCAAGTAATTGGAAATCCAAATTGGGAGAATTATGATTTTACATTTACACCCAAGTCTATGCCTGGTGCAAAGTACCCTAAACATATTAATTCTAAGTGCTATGGACTAGACTTAAGAAAACATGAAAAACTGAGTGAAATAAACTTAAAATGGCTAATATTAGCATATAAAAATTCTAAAAATAAAACTTCTTTTTTCTTAAAAAGCTTTGACAAACTAGCGGGAACATATGAATTAAAAAAACAAATAATTGATGGTACAAACGAAAAACAGATTAAAAAAAGTTGGGAAAATGATTTAGAAAAGTTTAAAACTGTAAGAGCAAAATATTTATTGTATGACTAAGGGATATTTAAATATTTATGAGTTTGTAAAGACACTTTCCATTTAGGGTTTTTCATTACATAATCCACAATAATTGGCATAATTTTTTCTCGTTTACTCCACTCAGGCTGAAGATATAACAAACAACTGCTTGAAACTTTTTTTGATTCAATTTCAGCAAATTTAAGATCGTCTAAATTATAAATTATCATTTTTAGCTCATCTGCTTTTGAGTAGATTTCGTTAAGAGGATTCTTATTTTTTTTTGGACTCAGACAAATCCAATCCCAATTTCCAGAAAATTTATATGCTCCTGAAGTTTCAATATGAATATTAATATTATTGTCTTTTAATAGTCGAGTTATTGGACTCATATTCCACATTAGGGGCTCCCCACCTGTAATCACTACAGTATTAGAACTCTTTTTAACATTAAAAACAATATCATCAATACTTGTAGGAGGATGTATTTTAGGATCCCAACTTTCTTTAACATCACACCAATGGCACCCTACATCACAACCACCCAATCTAATAAAAAAAGCTGCAGAACCCTTATGGTATCCTTCTCCCTGAATTGTATAAAATGATTCCATCAAAGGAAGAAGAAGTCCCTTGTCAATTAATTCTTGTTCATTATTTGAATTCACTTGGCAAATATATAAGATAAAATCAATTTGTGTTTAAAGTAATTATTACATTTAATTAAATTTAAAGAATGAAGAAATATATAATAATTTCATTAATAATTTTTATTGTTGGATGCTCATCCAATGAGTACAAAATTGAAAAAGGAAAAATTGGAAAATTAAATAAAGAGATTATAGTTCAACAACTAGATTCAATATATAAAAACGACTCAATTGTAAGAAGGATTGGCGAAGGAGATTATATGTTTTCTGGTGATGATAAATATTTAATTTTTAGCACAAATAAAAATCATTTGCTTACCCTAACTCCTAAAAATCAACATGATAATAATGAAACTATTGAAACTATTGAAATAGTTAGTAATCTTTTCACAACTAACAAGGGAGTAAATATTGAAAGTACATTTAGAATGATTGAAAAAAATCATAAAATAAATTCAATACAGAATACTATAAATAATTTAATTATTTATGTAGATGAAATTGATGCTTACTTTATTATTGATAAACAAAATTTACCAATAGATTTAAGATTGGGTACCGATCAAATTATTAAAAGTATAAATATCCCACCCGAAAGTAAAATTAAAAGATTTATGATTGGATGGAACTAAAAATATAAATCATGAAAAAACTATCACCATTTCATCTGGCAATTCCTGTTAATAATCTTGAAAAAAATAGAACTTTTTATAAAGATATATTGGGATGTAGTGAAGGAAGAAGTAGTGACCATTGGGTAGATTTTGACTTCTTTGGACATCAACTTGTAATTCATTTAGATAATGATATTAAAAATATAAAATCTAATCCTGTTGACGGAAAAAATGTACCAATACCTCACTTTGGGGTTATACTAGAATGGAATGTTTTTCAAGAATTTGCTGAAAAACTAAAAAAAAGAAAAATCGAATTTATTATTGAACCATATATAAGATTTCAAGGATTAACTGGTGAACAATCTACAATGTTTTTTAAAGATCCCTCAGGAAATGCTTTAGAATTCAAATCATTTAAAGATTCCAGTCAAATATTTGCTAAATAGAAATTTTTCTAGAAAGCAAAGTGTTTTTTAATAACATAGCTATTGTCATAGGACCTACTCCACCAGGCACAGGGGTTATAAAACTTGCTTTAGATTTCATAGACTCAAAATCTACATCTCCTTTAATCACGTAACCTTTAATTGAATTATCATCCTTGACTCTAGTTATTCCAACATCTATTATAACTACCCCACTCTTTACCATATCACTTTTTACAAATTCTGGAATACCAAGAGCAGAAACAATGATATCTGCATTTTTAGTGTAACTTTCTAAATTCACGGTTCTACTATGTACCACAGTAACTGTAGAATCACCGGCTTTTCCTTTACTATTCATTAAAATACTAATTGGTCTACCAACTATATGGCTCCTGCCAATTACAACAGTATGTTTACCAGATGTTTCAATATTATATCTTTTTAAAAGTTCCATTATTCCAAAGGGTGTAGCCGGAATAAAGGTCTCCATATTTAATGCCATTTTTCCAAAATTCGTTGGATGAAAGCCATCAACATCTTTATTTGGATCAATAGCCATTAAAATATTCTCTTCGTTTATATGTTTTGGTAACGGTAATTGAACAATAAAACCATCAATTTCTTTATCGCTATTTAATAAATTAATTTTTTCAATAAGTTTTTCTTCACTAATTGATGATTGAAGTTTTACTAAAGTTGATTCAAACCCAACTTGTCTACAAGATCTAACCTTACTTCCTACATAGGTTAAACTCGCTCCATCTTCTCCAACAATAACTGCTGCTAAATGAGGAGGTCTTTGTCCTTTTAAGATAATTTGATCAACTTCTTTTTTAATTTCAAGTTTAATTTGATTAGATATTTCTTTTCCGTCTATAATTTTCATAATTAATTAATTATTTATTTCATTCCTTTCATCATTTGCATAAGCTTATTTGACCCACCACTTTGCATCATTTTCATCATTTTTGACATTTGTTCAAATTGTTTTAAAAGCTTATTAAGTTCTTGAACTTCTAATCCACTTCCTTTTGATATTCGTTTTTTTCTACTATTATCAATAATTTTTGGATTTGAACGCTCTTTTGGTGTCATTGAATAAATTAAAGCTTCTATATGTTTAAACGAATCATTATCAATCTCAGCATCTCCAACAGCTTTACTCGCACCAGGAATCATTCCAACCATATCTTTAATGTCACCCATTTGCTTGATTTTTTTTATTTGATCTAAAAAATCATCAAGACCGAACTGACTTTTTGCAATTTTTTTACTTAAAATTCGTGCTTGTTTTTCATCATAAACATTTTGTGCTTTTTCTACTAATGAAACAATATCACCCATTCCAAGTATTCGGTCTGCCATTCTTTCAGGATGAAAAATATCAATTGCATCCATTTTTTCACCCGTTCCAATAAATTTTATTGGCTTATTAACTATTGATTTAATAGATAATGCTGCTCCTCCTCTAGTATCTCCGTCAAGTTTTGTTAAAATAACTCCGTCAAAATTTAATATATCATTGAAAGTTTTAGCAGTATTAACAGCATCTTGTCCAGTCATTGAGTCAACAACAAATAAAGTTTCATGAGGTTTAACCGCACTATGAATGTTTTTAATTTCATTCATCATTTGATCATCAACAGCTAATCTTCCAGCAGTATCTATTATAACTAAATTTTGTCCATTCTTTTTTGCATGTAAAATTGAATCTGAAGCAATTTTTACTGGATTTTTTTCCAATTCATCACTGTAAACATCAACTCCGATTTGTTGTCCAAGAATTTTTAATTGTTCAATTGCGGCAGGTCTATATACATCACAAGCTACTAACAAAGGATTTTTGTTTTTTTTAGTTTTTAAATATTTTGATAATTTTCCAGAAAAAGTAGTTTTTCCTGAACCTTGCAAACCAGACATTAAAATAACCGTAAATGAACTGGAGAGATTAATTCCTTCCGAATTTCCACCCATTAGTTGAGTTAATTCATCCTTAACAATTTTAACCATTAGTTGGCCAGGATTAACAGTTGTTAAAACATTTTGCCCAATAGCTTTATTTTTAACATTAATTGAGAATTCTTTTGCTGTTTTAAAGTTTACATCGGCCTCTAGTAAAGCCCTTCTAACTTCCTTTAACGTTTCTGCAACATTAATTTCAGTTATTTTTCCTTGTCCTTTTAAAATTTTTAAGGCTGAGTTAAGCTTATCTGTTAAATTATTAAACATTATATTTTTATTAAATTACATTTTGTCAGGAACTTTTATTCCTAATAATAGCATAGAAGATTTAATAATTAAACCTACTTTATAACTTAAGCTTAAACGGAATAACTTGACTTCATTATTTTCAATTTTTGAAATTTTAGTAGTTTGATAATATGAATTAAAAGCTTTAACTAATTCGTATGTGAAATTTGCAATTAAAGCTGGATTTAAATTATCTGCGGAGGATTTTATTAAGTATGGATATTGAGTTAATAATTTTAAAATTTGTTTCTCTTTTGTGTTTATGTCTAAATCCTCATTTACGGAATTATTTTCATAAATTTCCTTACTTAGAAGAGATTGAATCCTTGCGTATGTATATTGAATAAAAGGACCGGTATTTCCATTAAAGTCAATAGAATCATTTGGATCAAATAAAATTCTTTTTTTTGGATCAACTTTAAGTATGTAATATTTTAACGCTCCAAGACCAATAGTATGATTTAGTGCATTTTTATCACCAATACTCAATCCATCAAGCTTTCCAAGGTCACTAGATAATTTAGAAGCATTGTTTACCATTTCTAAAATTAGTTCATCTGCATCCACAACTGTACCTTCTCGACTTTTCATCTTTCCAGAGGGTAAATCAACCATCCCATAACTTAAATGAAATAAATGATTTGACCATTTAAATCCAAGTTTTTTTAAAATCTTAAACAAAACATTAAAATGGTAGTCCTGTTCATTTCCTACAGTATAAATCAATCCTTTCATTTCAGGATTATCCTTATATCTTTTATAAGCTGTACCTAAATCTTGAGTCATATAAACAGAGGTGCCATCTGATCTTAACAATAGCTTTTCATCAAGACCCTCATCCGATAAATCAATCCAAACAGAACCGTCATCTTTTTTATAAAAAATCTGTTTTTCTAGCCCATGATTAATAATTTCCTTTCCAATAAGATAAGTGTCACTTTCATAATACAATGAGTCAAAATTAACTCCTAGATCATTATAAGTTTTATTAAAACCATCATAAACCCATCCGTTCATTAATTTCCAAACATTAATAATCTCTTTATCACCAGCTTCCCATTTTCTTAACAGTTCTTTAGCTTCAATAAAAATTGGAGATTTTTGTTCAGCTTCTATTTTTGAAAAACCACTATTAATTAATTCCTTAATTTCTCTTTTGTAAATTTTATCAAATAGAACATAATATTTTCCAACAAAAAAGTCACCTTTTTGGTTTACATCATAAGGTGTTTTGTTTTCTCCAAATTTTAACCAAGCAATAATTGATTTACAAATATGTATTCCCCTGTCATTTATAATTTGAGTTTTATTAACTCTTTTACCAGAAGCTTCTAAAATCTTAGACATTGAATATCCAAGTAAAATATTCCTAATATGACCTAGATGAAGGGGCTTATTAGTATTTGGAGATGAGTACTCTACTAAATATAAGGGACTGTTTTTTTTTGGAGTTATAAATCCAAAATTAATATCGGTTAAACAGATATTTAAAAATTCTAAATAATAAAATGATGAAATAGAAAGGTTTAAAAACCCTTGAATAACATTAAATCCTGTAACATATTTAGAATTATTAACTATGAAAGAACCAAATTCGTTACCTAGATTAGCAGGACTTTGTCTTAAAATTTTTACTAACGGAAAAATAACAATTGTCAAGTCTCCTTCAAAATCTTTTTTAGTAAGTTGAATTTCAAAATCATTAAAATCAATATCATACTTTAATTTAAGATATTCTGAAAGTTTAGACTGTAAAATTGTATTAATATCCATTAATTTAATTTGAAGTAAATATAATTATAAAATGAATAAATTATTTTTTTGATTGGTTTATATTTGAAATTAATAATATGGTTAAGTGTTAAAAAACGTTTCTTACAATAATTCTAAAATCAAATCTGAAATCAATGATGTGTTAGGTAATCCTTTTACAATATTTGAAAGAATTAAACTTAGAGGTGTTGGCTCTCCAAAATACATCATATCACAAACAGATTCAATAATCACTAACCTATTAAATTTAGATAATAATACTAACCAATGTAATATTGAATTAAGGCCAAAAGGAATTATAGTAAGTTTTAGGTCATTATTAGAAACTTATGCTTTAATAATTCCGTTTTATAAACTGAAATTATTTAAAGGGCAATCTAATGTATATTCAATATATATTGATAAATATTTTATTAAAATATTGGCAAAAAACAAAAATGAACATGATTTCATTAAAAAGATAAATAAATTTAAATCAACTAATTAAACACTTCTGCTATCATACACCTAACACTACCCCCACCACAATTTTCTATTGTTTCAACATTAGAATGAATAATTTTTGAGAATTTTTCTATTTTATTAATTTGACTTTTAGTTAGAGATTTATAAGCCTGACTACTCATAACAAGAAAACTGTTATTTTCAAAAACTAACTCTATCATATTACCGGCAAAAGAATTTAATTGATTTTCGCTAATCTCAATTATTTCTTTATTATCATCTTTTAAGCTTTTTAAAAGAATTTGCTTATCAATTTTAGAATCAACAGAATCTAAACAAATTATGGAATATTTATTTGCTATACACATCATTACGTTAGTATGATAAATCAATTTTCTTTTTTTATCTATACTTTGATAAGACTTAAAAATAATTGGCATATAATTAAATTCATCACAAAATTCTTCAACTAAACTCTCTGATGTTCTTTCAGACAAAGAGCAATATGATTTTTTATTTAGTCTATCCAAAACCATACTCCCTGTTCCCTCAAGAAAAAAATTATGATTTTCAGCCTCACTATAATCATTAATAAAATCAATTTTAATTCCCTTATTTTCAATAAATTTTATGATTTTATCATTTCGTTCAAGTCGTCTATTGTGAGCATACATTGGATATATTGCTATTCTTTTTTTTGAATGGAAACTTATCCAATTGTTAGGAAAAATGGAATCAGGTGTGTCTTGAACTAAATCATCTTGAAAAACATTTACTGGAATTCCGTTTGAAAGCAATAGACTAACTAAATTATCAAATTCTAGACATGCTTTTTCTAAAACTTGCGCATCATTTAAGTCAGTGATTTTTTGAAAATAATTGTTTGAAGCTGTTTGAGAATTCATTCTAAAACTTGAGGGTCTTATCATTAAAATTGAATGTATATTATTCATCATATCTAATTAAGGGTAATGATGAACATCTAAAAAGTCCTTCTTGTTTAGAAACTTCTGAAAAATCAACTTCTTCAACTAAAATATTATGATTTTTTAACCAGCTATTTAATCTATTAAATTTAGGTTGAGAAATAACTGTTTCATGATTAAGTGACAAAACATTACTTGTCATATCATACATTTCATTTTCAGAAATTTCAAAAATATTATGTTTGCCAAAAAAATCTATTAGCCATAAATAATCCTCTCTGTAAGTAAATGCTTGAGGATGAATTATAGCTTTATTTTTAGCAATAATTTGTAAACAACAATCTAAATGAAGTATGTTTTTTTTAGGGTTAGTTAATGATTTATTTAAATGTAAACCTTTTACATTTTTTTCTGGAAAAAATGTAATAAAATAGTCTAGTGCAGCTTTATTTGTTCTGGCTGTAAATAAGTCACTGTAATCTTCACAGTCATAATAACCAACAAAAATAGTGTTGGAATGGTATAATACATCTCCTCCTTCAACATGAAGATCTTGTGGCATTTTTACTATTTTATTTTGAAAATTAGATAGAATTGAAGTTATTCCTTGAAACTCTTCTGCTCTTTTTGGAAGAATATTTGATTTAAAAAAAAAATTATCAATTACAAAGCCTATATCTCTAGTGAAAATTTGATTGTAATTTTTTATTAATTTAGGCCTAAAAACATCAACATCATATTTTTTCAACACATCAACAAATTTTTCTAATTCCTTGACCATATCTGATTCTAAGGGATATGTTCCTTTTTTCAAATTTTCAATTGATTTTGGATCGTAAAGCTCACTTAAAACAGGAATAGCACCTAAGCTATCTGCAATACCAATAATTACCGATCTTAGTCTAGAAGTTTCACCACTAACTAAAAATTCCATAATTAAAAAAATAAAAGTTTATCTTAATTTAATATCAGTAAAAGATCTTTGATTTTTACCGATGTAAACTTGTCTAGGTCTTCCAATAGGTTCTTTTCTTAATCTCATTTCTCTCCAATGGGCTACCCATCCTGGTAACCTTCCAAGAGCAAACATAACAGTAAACATTTCAGCTGGTATATCCAGAGCTTTATAAATAATTCCTGAATAAAAATCAACATTAGGATAAAGTTTTCTGTCAACAAAATACTGATCTTCTAATGCCTCTTTTTCTAATCCTTTCGCTATATCTAGAATTGGATCATCAATTCCTAAATCTTTAAGAACTTCATCTGCAGCAACTTTAATTATTTTAGCTCTTGGATCAAAATTTCTATAAACCCTGTGGCCAAAACCCATAAGTCTAAATGGATCAGACTTGTCTTTAGCTTTAGACATATATTTCTTTGTATCACCACCATCTTTATTTATGGATTCAAGCATTTCAATTACAGCTTGATTAGCTCCTCCGTGTAATCTTCCCCATAAAGCCGATATTCCAGCAGAAACAGATGCAAATAATCCTGCGTAAGAAGAACCTACTATTCTGACTGTGGAAGTAGAACAATTTTGTTCGTGATCAGCATGTAAAATCAATAGTTTATTTAAAGCACTAACAACAGTCTTATTTTGAATATATTCTTTATTAGGTCTTTGAAACATCATTTTAGCAATATTTTCTACATAACCTAAAGAAGTGTCTCCATATTCGAGAGGCAATCCTTTTCTTCTTCTGTATACCCAAGCAACTAAAACAGGAATTTTAGCTAATAAGTTAAGAATAGCATCATACATATCATCTTCATCGTCAATATCAACTGCAGAAGGATCAAAAGCTACAAGTCCGCTTGTTAAAGAAGAAAGAATACCCATTGGATGAGCAGATTTAGGAAAACTATTTAATATAATTCGCAGGTCTTCATCAATTATTGATCTTTCTTTAATATCATCAGAAAGCTTTTCTAATTGTTGTTTTGTAGGCAATTCGCCAAAAATTAACAAGTAAGCAACCTCTAAAAACTCTGCTTTATTAGCTAATTCTTCAATTGAATAGCCTCTATATCTTAGAATACCTTTTTCACCATCTAAGAAAGTAATAGCACTTTGACAAGACCCAGTATTTTTAAAACCTGCATCTAATGTAATTAAATTAGCATCTAATCTTAATTTACTTATATCCAAAGCAACCTCATTTTCAGATCCAGAAATCAAGTCTAGATCATGAACTTTATTATTGACATTAAGTGTTGCTTTATTTTTCATTGTAGTAATTATTTAAATTTAGTAAAATATTTAAAAATCAACTTTAAAAGCTTCTTTTCTAGGGTAAAATGCTTTATCCCCTAATTCTTCCTCAATTCTTAATAATTGATTATATTTTGCAATTCTGTCACTTCTTGAAGCTGAACCAGTTTTAATTTGGCCTGTTGATAATCCAACAGCTAAATCAGCTATAGTATTATCTTCTGTTTCACCAGACCTATGGGACATCACGCTAGTAAATCCTGCAGCATGAGCCATATTTACTGCATTAATAGTCTCTGTGAGAGTTCCAATCTGATTAACTTTTATTAGAATCGAGTTAGCTATATTATTTTCTATCCCGTTCCTTAATCTTTCAACATTTGTAACAAATAAATCATCTCCAACGATCTGAACTCTATCACCACATATTTTAGTTAAGTGTGCCCAACCGTCCCAATCGTTTTCGTCCATACCATCCTCAATTGATATAATAGGAAATTCAGATGATAAATCAGCTAAGTATTCAGCTTGTTGCTTAGAATTTAATACCTTTCCTTCTTTTCCTTCAAAAATTGAATAATCGTACATTCCATTTTTATAAAACTCAGATGAAGCACAGTCCAAAGCAATCATAACTTGCTTTCCAGCTTGGTATCCAGATTTTTCAATGGCTTTAATAATTGTATTTAGAGCATCTTCTGTACCATCAAGTTTTGGTGCAAAACCACCTTCATCTCCTACTGACGTTGTCAAACCTCTATCTGAGAGAATCTTCTTTAAATTGTGGAAAATTTCAGACCCAATCTGCATTGCTTGAGTAAAACTTTCAGCTTCAACTGGCATAATCATAAACTCTTGAAAAGCTATTGGTGCATCTGAATGTGATCCTCCGTTAATAATATTCATCATCGGAACCGGTAGTGTAGTACTCTTGTCATTTGAAATATATGTATGTAAAGAAATTCCTTTAGAGTTACTTGCGGCTTTAGCCAATGCTAGAGAAACACCTAAAATTGCATTAGCTCCTAATTTTGCTTTGTTGGGGGTTCCATCAATTTTAATCATCAGATTATCAATATTTTCTTGATCAAATACTGAAAGACCTATTAATTCTTTTGCTAATATGTTATTTACATTAGAAACAGCTTTTAAAACACCTTTTCCCATATAATCGTTTCCACCATCTCTTAATTCTACGGCTTCATGTTCACCAGTTGAGGCACCAGATGGAACTGCAGCTCTACCTAAAAAACCATCATCAGTTAATATATCTACCTCAACAGTTGGATTCCCTCTGGAATCAAAAATTTGTCTAGCTCTAATTTTACTTATTTTACTCATTAATATTAGATTTTATTAGTTCAATGAATTGATCAAAAAGATAATTAGAATCATGAGGCCCAGGACTAGCCTCAGGATGATATTGAACAGAGAAACAATTTTTATTTTTTATACTTATTCCTGCTATTGTATTATCATTTAGATGTAAATGTGTTATTTCTATATCTTTATTTTTTTCAGCTTCAATTTTATTTATAGCAAACCCATGATTTTGAGAGGTAATTTCACCTTTTCCAGTAATTAAGTTAATAACAGGGTGGTTAATTCCCCTATGTCCATTATGCATTTTATAAGTAGATATCCCATTTGCAAGAGCAATTACTTGATGACCTAGACATATTCCAAATAAAGGCTTATTAAGTTTCAACACTTCTCTAGCAAGAATAATTGCCGAAGACAAAGGCTCTGGATCACCTGGACCATTCGAAATAAAATATCCGTCAGGATTCCAACTAGTTAAATCATCGAGTGAAGAATCATATGGAAAAACTTTAATATATGCTCCCCTATTTGCTAAGTTTCTTAATATATTTAATTTAATACCAAGATCTAAAGCAGCAATTTTAATAGCAGAATCAGGGTCTCCAAAAAAATATGGTTTCTTTGTTGAAACTTTTGAAGCCAATTCAAGCCCCTTCATTGAGGGAGTTTTCGATAATTCTAATTTCAAGGATTCAACAGAATTAATATCTGTAGAAATCACAGCATTCATAGCTCCGTTATCACGAATATGTGAAACTAATGCTCTTGTATCTACATCCGAAATAGCTACAACATTATGTTCAATAAATAAATTCTGTAAAGAATTATTGGCAGCCGGTCTTGAATAATTATAATTAAAATTTTTACAAATTAAACCAGCAATTTTAGGAGAATTTGATTCAATATCTGTATCACTAACTCCATAATTTCCAATATGTGCATTAGTAGTAACCATAAGCTGACCATAATAAGAGGGGTCAGTAAAAATTTCTTGATAACCAGTCATTCCAGTGTTAAAACACAATTCCCCAAAAGCTGAACCTTTAACTCCAAGTGCTTTACCAAAAAAAACCGTGCCATCATCGAGAAGAACAAATGCTTTTTCTAATTTTTTGTTGTTTTTCATGGAATCCAAAAATAATACAAAAAAAGGGATAAACAGAATGTTTATCCCTTATAATTGATAAAAATTATAAATAATATAATTATTTTATGAATCAGTTTCTTTTTTATCAGAATCTGATTGGTTTGTTTCATTATCTTCATTTTTAGGTGTTGATTCTTCAACAACTGGAGCTGCTTCTTCAACAACTGGAGCTGCTGCTTCAACAACTGGAGCTGCTGCTTCAACAACTGGAGCTGCTTCTTCAACAACTAGAGCTGCTTCTTCAACAACTGGAGCAGCTGCTTCAACAACTGGAGCTGCTTCTTCAACAACTGGAGCTGCTTCTTCAACAACAGCATCAGATTTTTTAGAAGATTTTTTTCTTCTTCTAGTTTTCTTAGCAGAGTCCGTTCCAGCATTGTAAATAGTATTGTAATCAACTAATTCAATCATAGCCATACTAGCATTATCGCCAAGTCTATTTCCTAGTTTAATAATTCTAGTATAACCGCCTGGTCTATCACCAATTTTTACAGAAATATCTCTAAATAACTCAGTAACAGCATATTTATTTTTCAAATAACTAAAAACTATTCTTCTATTGTGAGTTGAATCAGATTTTGATTTAGTAATCAAGGGTTCGATATATTTTTTTAAAGCTTTAGCTTTAGCAACTGTTGTGTTAATAGACTTATGTTCAATTAAGGAACAAGCCATGTTAGCTAACATGTATTTTCTATGAGGAGTTTTTCTTCCTAAATGTGCTATCTTTTTTCCGTGTCTCATAATATTTAATTATTCTTTATCTAATTTATATTTAGATAAATCCATTCCGAAATTTAGGCCTTTAACTATAACCAATTCTTCTAATTCTGTGAGTGATTTTTTTCCAAAGTTTCTAAATTTCATTAAGTCACTTTTATTGAACGATACTAAATCTCCCAAAGTATCAACTTCAGCAGCTTTTAAACAGTTTAAAGCTCTAACAGATAGATCCATATCAATTAATCTAGTCTTTAAAAGCTGTCTCATATGTAAAGATTCCTCATCATAAGTTTCAGTTTGAGCTATCTCATCAGCCTCAAGCGTTATTCTTTCATCAGAAAATAACATAAAGTGATGAATCAAAGTTTTTGCTCCTTCAGTCAAAGCATCTTTTGGATGAATTGAGCCATCTGTTATAATTTCAAAAATTAATTTTTCGTAATCAGTTTTTTGCTCTACTCTAAAATTTTCAATTGTATACTTCACATTTTTAATTGGAGTGAAGATAGAATCCATAAAAATAGTCCCTATTGGAGCACCAACCTTTTTGTTTTCTTCAGCAGGTACATATCCTCTACCTTTTTCAATAGTAAGCTCTAAATTGAAACTTACATTTTTTTCTAGATTACAAATTATTAAATCTGGATTTAAAACCTGAAAGCCCGATATATATTTTTGCAGATCACCAGCTAAGATTTGCTCTTGACCTAATATAGAAACTGTTACGTTTTCATTCTCAACAGTATCAATCTGTCTCTTTAAACAAACTTGTTTTAGGTTTAGAATTATTTCTGTAACATCCTCAACTATTCCTGGAAGAGATGAAAATTCATGATCAATATTTTCTATTTTTACAGATGTAAAAGCAAAGCCTTCAAGAGAAGATAACAAAACTCTTCTCAATGCATTACCTACTGTCAAACCATATCCTGGTTCTAGAGGTCTAAATTCGAATTTACCTTCGAATTCAGATGAATCAATCATTATAACTTTGTCTGGTTTTTGAAAATTAAATACTGGCATAATTAAAATGTTTTTTTTATTTCGAATATAATTCGACGATTAATTGTTCTTTGATGTTTTCTGGAATTTGTGCTCTTTCAGGGATGGAAACAAATGCTCCTTCCATTCTGTCACTATTCCAAGAAATCCATTCATATACGGATGAATTATTGGATAATGAATTCTCTATTGAAGAAATTGTTTTAGATTTTTCACGAACACCAATAACTTCTCCAGCTTTTATTGTTCTAGAGGGAATATTACAAAGTACTCCGCCAACAGTAATATGTCTATGACTGACTAATTGACGAGCAGCGCTTCTTGATGATGCAATTCCCAATCTATAAACAATATTATCTAATCTAGACTCACATAGTTGAAGTAATACTTCACCAGTGACTCCTTTACTTTGATTAGCCTTTTTAAATAAGTTTCTAAATTGTCGCTCAAGTATACCATATGTGTACTTAGCTTTTTGTTTCTCCATTAACTGAATAGCGTATTCAGATTTTTTTCCACGTCTTCTATTATTTCCGTGTTGTCCTGGGGGATAATTTTTCTTTTCAAAAGATTTATCCTCTCCGAAAATTGGTTCTCCAAATTTTCTTGCAATTTTGGTTTTTGGACCGGTATATCTTGCCATATTATTGTTTTTTTAATTTTTGTGAATTAAGGTCTGTCCTTCGACAAAAATGTATTATTTATTAATTTAAACTCTTCTTCTTTTTGGTGGTCTACACCCGTTGTGAGGCATTGGAGTAACATCATATATTTCTGTTACCTCAATACCATTATTGTGTATTGTTCTAATTGCTGATTCTCTTCCGTTTCCAGGTCCCTTAACATAAACTTTAGCTTTTCGCATTCCTGCATCATGTGCAACTTTAACAGCTTCTTCAGCAGCTAATTGTGCAGCATAAGGTGTGTTTTTCTTAGAACCTCTAAAGCCCATTTTTCCAGCAGAAGACCACGAAATAACTTCACCTTTTTTATTAGTTAGTGAAATAATAATAT
Source organism: uncultured Bacteroidota bacterium (assembly GCA_902510655.1). Lineage (GTDB taxonomy): Bacteria > Bacteroidota > Bacteroidia > Flavobacteriales > Flavobacteriaceae > MAG-121220-bin8. Next base: position 15,182 of record CABXBY010000003.1, read on the forward strand.
TATTAAATGAAGCATTTATATGCGCTTCACCAAATGAGTCTACTATTACTTTTCTTTTTTTAGATACTGATTTAGCCATAATAAATATTATTTAGTTACTTTCTTTTTATTTGCAACTGTTTTTCTCTTACCTTTTCTAGTTCTTGAATTATTTTTAGTTCTTTGACCTCTTAAAGGCAATCCAGATCTATGTCTAATTCCTCTATAACAACCAATATCCATTAATCTTTTGATATTGATTTGATTTTCAGACCTAAGCTCTCCCTCAATCTTGAAACTACCTACAGCTTCTCTTACCTTAGCTGTATCATCGTCATTCCAATCAGAAACTTTTTTGTCTTCACTAACTTTAGCTGATTCTAAAATTTTCTTAGCTCTAGATTTACCTATACCAAAAATATAGGTTAAAGCTATTACTCCACGTTTTTGTTTGGGTATATCAACCCCTGAAATTCTTGCCATAATTTATCCTTGTCTTTGTTTGAATCTAGGATTCTTTTTATTAATTACATAAAGTCTTCCCTTTCTTCTTACAATTTTGCATTCGGGACTTCTTTTTTTTACAGATGCTCTAACTTTCATAATTTATTGTCTATATGTTATTCTAGCTTTAGTTAAATCGTAAGGACTCATTTCTAATTTGACCTTATCGCCAGGTAATAATTTTATATAATGCATTCTCATTTTTCCAGAAATATGCGCAGTAACAACGTGACCATTTTGTAACTCAACTCTAAACATTGCGTTAGAAAGAGCTTCTATGATAGTACCATCTTGTTCTATTGCTGCTTGTTTTGCCATATTATCCTAATTTTCTTTTTTTACCAGTTTTCATTAAACCATCATAATGTCTGTTTAATAAATAGGCATTAATTTGTTGAATTGTATCAATAGCAACTCCTACCATAATCAAAAGTGAAGTACCACCATAAAATAAAGCCCAACCTTGTTGCATTCCCATAATCTGAACAATGATAGCAGGTAATACTGAAACGGCTGCTAAAAATAATGAGCCAGGGAATGTTATTAGAGACATTATTTTATCTAAAAATTCAGAAGTTTCACCTCCAGGTCTTATGCCAGGAACAAAACCTCCGCTTCTTTTTAAATCATCAGACATTTTATTTGTAGGAACAGTGATGGCTGTGTAAAAATATGTAAATACAATAATTAAAAATCCAAACAAAATATTATACCACAGACCAAACATATCTGAAAAAGAAGTTTGAAGCCATTGTCCAAAACTTGAATCACCAAATAACTGTCCGACATAGGCAGGTGCAAACATTATGGCTTGAGCAAAAATGATTGGCATAACTCCTGAAGCATTTAATCTTAGGGGAATATATTGTCTTGAACTTGCTTGATTTTTGTCAAATCCACCAGAAGCAGTTCTTCTTGCATATTGGACTGGTACTTGTCTAACTGCCTTGACTAAAAGCACACAAAGTGCAATTACAACTATCCAAATCACTAGTTCAATTAAAATTGTAATAGCTCCACCATTACTTTGAGTAACTCTAGAAGTGAATTCTTGAAAAAATGCTTGAGGAAGGGAAGCTATGATTCCAACAGTAATAAGTAGGGATATTCCATTACCAATACCTTTATCAGTAATTTTTTCACCTAGCCACATTGCAAAAACACAACCCGTAACTAGTATAACAACAGATGAAAAAACAAAAACAGGTGTTTTTCCAAGTATAAAGGCGCTTTCCGGAACTCCAAGAGCACCCAAACTGTATAAATATGCAGGAGCTTGAACAACACAAATTAAGATAGTAAGCCATCTAGTAATTTGGTTTATAGTTTTTCTACCACTCTCACCTTCCTTTTGAAGTTTTTGTAGATATGGAACTGCAATACCCATTAATTGTACAACAATGGATGCAGAAATATAAGGCATAATTCCAAGTGCAAAAACTGATGCGTTAGCAAAAGCTCCACCGGTAAAAGCATTTAAAATACCTAACAAACCTCCTCCTTGTGTTCTACTTGAAAGTTCAGCTAATTGGACAGAATCGATACCCGGAAGAACAACTTGAGCTCCTAGTCTATATATAGCTAGGAAAAATAGAGTTATAAATATTCTATTTTTTAACTCTTCAATTTTCCAGATATTCTTTAATGTTTCAAAAAAACTGCTCATAATAATTATAAAGTTATTGCTTCACCTCCACTCTTTTCTATTTGTGCTATAGCACTTTTAGAAAATTTATGGGCTGTTATTTTAATAGAAGAACTAATCTTTCCTGAACCTAAAACTTTCACTAGATCATTTTTATTAGCTAAACCGTTATCAATAAAACTTTGAATATCCATTGATCCTTTAACCTTTTTATTATCAATTAACAATTGAATAGTTTCAAGATTAACAGGCTGGTATTCAACTCTATTAATATTATTAAATCCAAACTTTGGTACTCGTCTTTGCAAAGGCATTTGACCTCCTTCAAAACCTAGTTTTCTAGAATAACCAGATCTTGACTTAGCACCTTTATGTCCTCTAGTAGCTGTACCTCCTTTTCCAGAACCTTGTCCTCTACCAACTCTCTTTTTGGAGGTGTGTATAGATCCTTGCTCTGGTTTTAAATTACTTAAATTCATAATTTTTTATTTAATGATAGAAACTAAATGTTTAACCTTGTTTACCATTCCAATGATATTAGGAGTATCCTCATGCTCAACTACTTGACCAATTTTCTTTAATCCTAACGCCAAAAGAGTCTTTTTTTGATCTCCAGGTCTTTTGATTTCACTTCTAACTTTTTTTATTTTAATTTTTGCCATAATTATCCGTTAAAAACTTTTTCTAATGAGACACCTCTTTCCTGTGCTACAGTATTTGCATTCCTAAGTCTAAGTAAAGCATCAAAAGTTGCCTTCACAACGTTGTGAGGGTTTGAAGATCCTTGAGATTTAGAAAGTACATCTTGAACTCCTAAAGATTCTAATACTGCTCTAACTGCTCCACCAGCTATAACTCCGGTACCCTGAGATGCAGGTTTTATAAACACCTTTGCTCCTCCATGTTTTCCTTTTTGCTCATGAGGAAGAGTAGAATTATGTAAAGCTATTCTTACTAAATTCTTTTTTGCATCTTCTACAGCTTTTGCTATTGAAGTTGCAACATCTTTTGATTTTCCTAAACCATGACCAACAACTCCATTTTCATCGCCTACAACAACTATAGCTGTAAAACCAAACGCTCTACCACCCTTAGTTACTTTAGTAACACGTTGTATGCTTACTAAACGATCTTTAAGATCTAATCCTCCAGGTTTAACAAATTCGTTTTTATTATTTTTCATAAATTAAAATTTAAGTCCAGCTTCTCTTGCACCTTCAGCTAATGATTTAACTCTCCCATGATATAAGTATCCGCTTCTATCAAAACCTATTTTTTCAATACCAGCTTTAACAGCTTTAGAACCTATTGAAATTCCAACCAATTTGGATAATTCAATCTTGGTTTTTGTACTATCTGCGATATCTTTATCTCTAGATGATGCTGCAGCTAAAGTTTTACCATTAACATCATCAACTATTTGAGCGTAGATTTCTTTATTACTTCTAAACACTGACAATCTTGGTCTACTTTCACTACCATAGACATGCTGTCTTATTCTTTTTTTTATTTTCTTTCTCTTTTCTACTTTTGACAAACTCATTTTCTATAAATTTATGCAGACTTACCTGCTTTTCTACGTATTTGTTCTCCAACATACTTAACTCCTTTTCCTTTGTATGGTTCAGGTTTTCTAAAACCTCTGATTTTTGAAGCTATAGAACCTACAAGTTGTTTATCTAAAGAAGTTAACTTAATAAGAGGGTTTTTACCCTTTTCTGACACAGTTTCAACTTTTACTTCAGATGGAATTTGAAATACAATATTGTGTGAAAACCCTAATGCTAACTCAAGCTTTTGACCTTGATTAGAAGCTCTATATCCAACACCAACTAATTCCAGTTCTTTTATCCAACCTTTCGAAACTCCTTCAACCATATTAAAAAATAATGCTCTATATAAACCATGTTTTGCTTTAATTGGTTTAGAATCATTAATTCTTTTAATTATTAATTGATTTTCAACTTGTTCAATAGTTATAGAATCATAAGACTGAGAAAGTTCTCCCAATTTTCCTTTAACAGTTAAAGAATTTGGTTGAATCTCGACTGAGACACCTTCTGGAATTGATATTGGATTGTTTCCTACTCTTGACATTTTATTAATTTTTAATGTACGTAACAGAGAATTTCTCCACCTACGTTAGATTGTTTTGCTTTTTTTCCAGTCATTAGGCCTTTGGAAGTAGAAACAATTGCTATTCCTAAACCGTTGAGAACTCTTGGTAAACTAATTGAATCTGAATATTTTCTTAACCCAGGTTTACTAATTCTTTCTAACTTTTTTATGACTGGTTCTTTAGTATAAGAATTATATTTTAGAGCAATTTTGATACTACCTTGGGTAGAATCATCCTCAAATTTATAACTCAAAATATAGCCTTGATCAAACAATATTTTTGTGATTTCCTTTTTAACATTGGAAGCAGGAATAGAAACAACTTTGTGACCAGCACTATTAGCATTTCTGATTCTTGTTAAATAATCTGCAATTGGATCTGTATTCATTTTTATATTTATTTACCAGCTAGCTTTTCTAACTCCTGGGATTAAACCTTTATTTGCCATTTCTCTAAATAAAACTCTAGAAATACCGAATTGTCTCATATAACCTTTTGGTCTTCCTGTAAGTTTACATCGGTTGTGAGCTCTAACAGGAGATGAATTTTTTGGTAATTTTTGAAGTCCTTCATAATCACCAGCTTCTTTCAAAGCTTTTCTCTTATCAGCATACTTAGCACATAATTTTGCTCTTTTGACCTCTCGGGCCTTCATTGATTCTTTAGCCATAATTAATTCTTTTTAAAAGGTAAACCTAGTTCAGTTAATAATGATTTAGCTTCTTTGTCTGTTTTAGCACTGGTTACAAAAGTTATATCCATACCAGAAATTTTATTTACTTTATCGATGTCAATCTCAGGAAAAATAATTTGTTCAGTAACTCCTAAATTATAGTTTCCTCTTCCATCAAAACCAGAGGCTTTGATTCCTTGAAAGTCTCTAACTCTTGGAAGAGCAGAAGTTATCAATCTATCTAAAAACTCATACATTCTTTCAGCTCTTAAAGTAACCTTTGCTCCAATTGGCATTCCCTTTCTCAATTTGAAAGTAGCAACATCTTTTTTAGATAAAGTTGAAATAGCTTTTTGACCAGAAATAGTTGATAATTCATCTATAGCATGATCTATTAATTTTTTATCTGCAACGGCACCACCTACTCCTTTGCTAATAACAATTTTTTTAAGTTGTGGTACCATCATTACATTACTGTAAGAATATTCTTCTTTCAAAGAAGATATAATTCTTTCATTAAATTCTTTTTTTAATCTAGGTTGGTAATTCATAATTAAATTATTTCGTCAGATTTTAATGCAACTCTATTTTTTTGTCCATCAATAGTTTTATATCCAACTCTAGTCGTTTCACCTTTTTTTGTAAGAAGTGAAAGATTAGAAATATGGATTGGGGCTTCTTGCTCAGTAATACCACCTTTTGGATTCTGAGAACTAGGCTTATTATGTTTTTTAACCATATTAACCCCTTCAACAATTGCTAAGTTTTTAGATCTTAGTAATTTAACAATTTTACCCTCAGAACCTTTATGGTCTCCGGCCAAAACTCTTACTTGATCTCCAGTTTTTACTTTAATTTTAATCATAATTATAAAACTTCAGGTGCTAGTGAAACGATTTTCATAAATTTTTTATCTCTAAGCTCTCTTGCTACTGGACCGAAAACACGAGTTCCTCTCATTTCACCAGCGGCGTCTAATAACACACAAGCATTATCGTCAAACCTAATATATGAACCATCTTTTCTTCTAACTTCTTTTTTTGTTCTTACTACTACAGCAGTTGAAACTTGTCCTTTTTTAACTGTACCATTTGGAGTTGAGTGTTTAACTGTGATAACTATTTTGTCACCAACAGAAGCATACCTTCTTTTTGTTCCACCAAGCACTCTAATAGTAAGTACTTCCTTAGCACCAGTATTGTCAGCTACAGTTAATCTTGATTCTTGTTGTACCATTATTTAGCTCTTTCTAAAATTTGAACAAGTCTCCAGCATTTTGATTTACTTAAAGGTCTTGTTTCCATTATTTTTACAGTATCTCCAATATTACATTCGTTTTCTTGGTCGTGTGCAATATATTTTTTAGTCTTTAAAACGAATTTTCCATACATCGGGTGTTTTACCTTGTTAACTTCAGCAACAACAATAGATTTTTCCATTTTGTTACTAGTAACAATTCCAATTCTTTCTTTTCTTAGGTTTCTTGTTTCCATTTATAAAAGTTTTATTCTTGAATTGACCTTGCAGTTAATTCTGTATTTATGCGTGCAATAGTTCTTCTCAAATTCTTTATTTGCATAGGATTTTCAATAGGTGAAATTGCGTGAGTCATTTTTAAATCAGAAAGTTCTTTCTGAAATGAAATTAATTTTTCACTTAATTCATCTACCGATAATTCTTTAACTTCTTTTTGTTTCATTTTTTCAATTTATGCTTGATAATCTCTTGCAATTATAAATTTTGTTTTAACAGGAAGCTTTTGAGCAGCCAATCTTAATGCTTCTTTTGCAACATCAATTGGTACACCTGAAACTTCAAACATTATTCTACCCGGCTTAACAACAGCAACGAAATATTCAGGAGCACCCTTACCTTTACCCATTCTTACCTCTAATGGTTTTTTAGTAATTGGCTTATCTGGAAAAATTTTAATCCATAATTGACCTTCACGTTTCATATATCTTGTTGCTGCAACACGAGCAGCTTCAATTTGTCTTGATGTTAAAAAACTTGCATCTACGGACTTGATTCCAAACATACCATTTGAAAGCACATGACCTCTTTGTGAAAGACCTTTCATACGGCCTTTCTGCATTTTTCTAAATTTTGTTCTTTTTGGTGATAACATTTATACTATATATTTAATTATCTTCTTCTTTGTTTTCTTCCTTTATTTCCGCCTTTTGATTTTGATGAACTCAAACTTAAACCAACAAGGGGAGACAATTCTCTTTTACCATATACTTCACCTTTCATAATCCAAACCTTAATACCTAATTTACCATAAGTAGTTTGAGCTTCAACTAGAGCATAATCAATATCAGCTCTAAAAGTTGATAACGGAATTCTACCTTCTTTATAGGATTCAGAACGAGCCATTTCAGCTCCGTTTAAACGACCAGAAATTTGAACTTTTATACCCTCTGCATTCATTCTGATTGAAGCAGCAATGGCCATTTTAATAGCTCTTCGATATGAAATTCTACTTTCAATTTGTCTAGCAATACTTGATCCAACTAATTGAGCTTCAAGTTCAGGTCTTTTAATCTCAATAATATTTAATTGAACTTCTTTACCTGATAATTTTTTAAGCTCCTCTTTTAATTTATCAACTTCTTGTCCTGCTTTACCAATTATAATTCCAGGTCTTGCAGTAGTTATAGTTAATGTGATAAGCTTTAATGTTCTCTCAATAATAACTCTTGAGACACTAGCTTTAGATAATCTTGCAAATACATATTTTCTTAATTTATGATCTTCTGCGAGTTTATCACCATAGTCATCGCCACCATACCAATTAGATTCCCATCCTCTAATGATACCTAATCTGTTGCCTATTGGATTTGTTTTTTGTCCCATATTAACTTTCTATTGAATTTTGTGAACCTAAAATTATTGTAACGTGGTTTGAACGTTTTCTTATTCTGTGAGCTCTACCTTGAGGGGCAGGTCTTAATCTTTTTAACATACCAGCACTGTCAACTCTAATTTCTTTTATGAATAAATTAGCTTGCTCAACATCAGCATCTTCATTTTTAGATTGCCAGTTCGAAATAGCAGACATTAAAAGTTTTTCAAGTCTATTTGAAGCTTCTTTTTGACTAAATTTTAAAATAGTTAAAGCCTTATCTACCTTTTTTCCTCTTACTGAATCAGCTACAATTCTCATTTTTCTTGGAGAAGTTGGGCAATTATTAAGTTTTGCAAAAGCAACTTGCTTTTTTGCTTCCTTAATTTTTTCAGCGCTTTGTCTTTTTCTTAATCCCATTGCAAATTAAATTATTTCTTTCCTTTATTTTTTGCTCCAGCATGTCCACGAAAAGAGCGAGTTGGAGAAAATTCTCCTAATTTGTGTCCAACCATGTTTTCCGTAATATATACAGGAACAAATTGACGACCATTGTGTACAGCAATTGTTTGACCAACAAAATCAGGAATAATCATTGAAGCTCTTGACCAAGTTTTAACAACAGCTTTTTTCTTTGAGTCCAAATTTCTTTGAACTTTTTTAATTAAACTATGGTGGACATAAGGTCCTTTCTTAAGTGAACGTGCCATTTATTTCTTTTTTCTTTCGATTATATATTTATTGCTAGCTTTTTTCTTATCTCGTGTTCTAAACCCTTTAGCTGGAATTCCATTCTTAGATCTAGGATGACCACCAGAAGCTCTACCTTCACCACCACCCATTGGATGATCAACTGGATTCATAGCTACAGGACGAGTTCTAGGTCTTCTACCCAACCAACGTTTTGAACCAGCTTTTCCGAATACTGTCAATTGATGATCTGAATTGGATACTGAACCAATAGTTGCGTAACAAGATGATAAAATTAATCTTGTTTCACCAGAGGGCATTTTAACAGTAACGAACTTACCATCTTTAGCCATAAGTTGTGCAAATGAACCTGCACTTCTAGCTATAGCAGCTCCTTTACCGGGTCTCATTTCAATACAAGAAATAATAGTACCTAATGGGATGTCTAAAAGAGGCATACAATTACCTACATCAGGTGATTTTTTTGATCCAGAAACAATCTTATCTCCTACTTTTAAACCTTTTAGTGCAACAATGTATCTTTTTTCATTATCGCTAAATTTTGTTAACGCAATAAAAGCAGATCTGTTTGGATCATATTCAATTGACATAACTTCAGAAACATCATCAAATCTATTTCTTTTAAAATCAATGATTCTATATCTCTTTTTGTGACCACCACCAATGTATCTCATAGTCATTTTACCCTGACTATTTCTACCACCAGAACGTTTTTTTGGAGCAAGTAAGCTTTTCTCAGGCTTATCTGTTGTAATAGCATCGAATCCATTAACAACTCTTCCTCTTTGTCCAGGTGTGATCGGCTTTAGCGCTTTAACTGACATTATCTATTATTTTTAAAGTTTATTATAAAAATCTATTGTATCTCCTTCTGAAATTTGTACCACAGCTTTTTTTGTAGTAACAGATTTTCCTCGTTGTATACCTGTTTTGGTATATCTTGTTTTTCTTTCCGCACCATATCTCATGGTTCTAACTTTATCTACAGAAACACCATAAGTTTCTTCAACAGCTTTTTTAATTTGTACTTTGTTAGCATTAGTATCAACTAAAAAAGTAAATCTATTTTTAAGCTCACTATCAGCTGTAGCTTTTTCTGTAATAACTGGTTTAAGTAAAATATTCATACTAACTTAAATTTGATTCAATTTGTTCTAAAGAGCTTTCTAAAAAAACTAAATGTTGTGCATTCATTATACTGTAAGTACTAATTTCTGAATTAGTCACTACACTACTGCGATCTAAATTTCTTGCAGACAAATAAACGTTCTTGTTAACTCCACCTAAAACAAACAATGATTTCTTGTCGTTTAAACCAAGTGCACTAACGACATCACTAAATGATTTAGTTTTAGGGGAATCAAAATCAAAATCTTCCACAACAGAGATAGCTTTAGCCTTTAATTTTAAACTTAAAGCAGATCTTCTAGCTAATCTCTTAACATTTTTATTAAGTTTTTGAGAATATGATCTTACTCGAGGTCCAAAAATTGTACCCCCACCTCTAAAAAGTGGATTTTTTATACTACCAGCTCTAGCAGTACCAGTACCTTTTTGTTTTTTAATTTTCCTTGTACTACCTGTAATCTCAGCTCTTTCTTTAGTTTTGTTAGTACCCTGACGATTATTAGCTAAAAACCTTTTAACATCAAGATAAACAGCGTGATCATTAGGCGTAACTTCAAAAATAGATTTTGAAAGCTCAACAGACCTCCCAGTATCTTTACCTTTTATATTTAATACAGATAGTTTCATTATTTTCTAATTATTACGTAAGAGTTTTTATGTCCAGGAACACATCCTTTTAAAACAAGTAGATTCTTGTCAGAAACCACCTTTAAAACCTTAAGATTTTGAACTGTAACTTTTTCATTCCCCATTCTACCGGCCATTCTCATTCCTTTAAAAACTCTTGCAGGATAAGATGCTGCACCAATTGAACCAGGTGCTCTTAATCTGTTGTGTTGACCGTGAGTTGCTTGGCCAACACCAGCAAAACCATGTCTTTTTACAACACCCTGAAAACCTTTTCCCTTTGAATTTCCAGAAACATCAACAAATTCACCTTCAGTAAAATGATCAACAGAAACTGAATCACCAAGATTTAAATCACTATCAAAATTTTGGAACTCAACTAATTTATATTTAGCAGAAGTTTTAGATTTCGAAAAATGACCAGCTTCAGATTTATTTGAATGCTTATCACTTTTATCATTAAAACCTAACTGAACTGCTGAATAACCATCAACCTCATTAGATTTAATTTGAGTAACAACACAAGGACCAGCTTGAATGACAGTACAAGGGATATTCTTCCCTTTATCGTCAAATATGCTAGTCATTCCTATTTTTTTTCCTATCAACCCGGACATTTGTTATATATTTTTTAATTAAACTTTAATTTCAACTTCAACTCCACTTGGAAGTTCTAACTTCATTAAAGCGTCTATTGTTTTAGATGAAGAACTGTATATATCTAATAATCTTTTGTAAGAAGATAATTGAAACTGCTCTCTTGATTTCTTGTTAACGTGAGGTGATCTTAACACAGTAAATATTTTTTTGTGTGTTGGTAACGGAATCGGTCCAGTTACGATAGCCCCAGTAGTCTTGACAGTCTTTACTATTTTCTCAGCAGACTTATCAACCAAATTGAAGTCGTATGATTTTAATTTTATTCTAATTTTTTGACTCATTATATTGGTATTATTCGTTATCTCCTTTAATTGATTTTATAACCTCTGCAGAAACATTTGCAGGGGTTGCAGCGTAATGATCAAATTCCATTGTTGATGTAGCACGACCTGAACTGAGGGTTCTAAGTGCTGTTACATAACCAAACATTTCTGAAAGAGGAACATTGGCTTTTACAACTTTAGATCCAGCTCTATCATCCATATTATTAACTTGACCACGTCTTCTATTTAAATCTCCAACAACATCACCCATATTTTCTTCAGGTGTTAAAACTTCCAATTTCATAATTGGCTCCATTATCACAGATTTAGCAGACTTAGCAGCGCTCTTGTATCCAATTTTAGCAGCTAATTCAAATGACAATGAATCAGAATCAACAGCATGAAAAGACCCATCATTAAGAGTTACTTTCATTGCATCCATTTCAAAACCGGCTAAAGGACCATTCTTCATCGCCTCTTTAAAACCTTTCTCAACAGATGGAATAAATTCTCTAGGAATATTACCACCTTTAATTTTGTTAATGAATTCTAATCCTGTTTTACCTTCTTCTGCAGGTTCCATTGTAAATGAAATATCAGCAAACTTACCTCTACCACCAGATTGTTTTTTATAAATTTCTCTGTGATCAGCAAGAGCTGTAATTGCTTCTTTATATTCAACTTGAGGTTGACCTTGATTAACCTCTACTTTAAATTCTCTTCTTAATCTATCAACAAGAATGTCTAAGTGAAGCTCACCCATTCCTGAAATAATTGTTTGTCCAGAAGCTTCATCCGTTTTTACTTGAAAAGTAGGATCTTCTTCAGCTAATTTACCAAGTGCCATACCTAACTTATCAACGTCAGCTTTAGTTTTTGGCTCAACAGCAATACCAATAACTGGATCTGGAAAATCCATACTTTCTAAAATAATAGGATGTTTCTCTGATGTTAAAGTATCACCTGTTTTTATATCTTTAAAACCAACGGCAGCACCGATATCTCCAGCCTCAATAAATGGAATAGAGTTTTGTTTATCAGCATGCATCTGGAAAATTCTTGAAATTCTTTCCTTATTTCCAGATCTGTTATTTAAAATGTATGAACCTGCATCTAATCTTCCAGAGTAGACTCTAAAAAATGCAAGACGTCCAACAAAAGGATCAGTTGCAATCTTGAAAGCTAAAGCAGAAAAGGGTTCAGAAACTGATGGTTTTCTTTCGATCTCAATATCTTTATCTGGATCTGTACCAATAATTGCATCTTTATCTAAAGGGGAAGGTAAATATCTACAAACAGCATCCAAAAGAAATTGAACACCTTTGTTTTTAAAAGCAGATCCACAAATCATTGGAATAATACTCATATCCTGAGTAGCCTTTCTTAAAGCTTCATGTACTTCGTCTTCAGAAATAGATTCTGGGTCATCAAAAAACTTCTCTAATAAAGCATCATCATATTCAGCTACTGCTTCAATAAGATTCGCTCTATATTCATGAACTTCGTCTTTCATTTCTTCAGGAATATCAACAACATCAAATGTTGCTCCCATTTTATCTTCATGCCATACGATCGCTTGGTTCTTAACTAAATCAACAATCCCTTTGAAATTATCTTCTTCACCAATTGGAAGAACAATAGGAACTGCATTAGACTTTAACATAGTTTTGATCTGCTTACAAACATTTAAGAAATCAGAACCTTGTCTGTCCATTTTATTAACAAAGCCCATACGAGGAACTTTGTAATTATCTGCTAATCTCCAGTTAGTTTCAGATTGAGGTTCAACACCATCAACTGCACTAAATAAAAATACTAAACCATCTAAAACTCTAAGTGATCTATTAACTTCAACAGTAAAATCAACGTGACCTGGTGTGTCAATAATATTGAAATGATATGGTTTAGATTCAGTAATTTTTTGTCCTTGATTTGTTGGGAAATTCCATGTACATGTTGTAGCTGCAGATGTAATTGTAATTCCTCTTTCTTGTTCTTGCTCCATCCAGTCCATAGTAGCTGCACCATCATGAACTTCACCAATCTTATGACTAACTCCAGTATAAAATAATATACGTTCAGTTGTAGTAGTTTTTCCTGCATCAATGTGAGCAGCAATACCTATGTTACGAGTGAATTTTAAATCTCTTGCCATTTTATATTAAAATCTAAAGTGTGAAAATGCTTTATTAGCTTCTGCCATTTTATGAACATCAACTTTCTTTTTTACTGAAGCTCCTTCTTCCTTTTCAGCAGCTAAAATTTCTGAAGCTAATTTTAATGCCATAGATTTTTCATTTCTTTTTCTAGCATATGAGATCATCCACTTCATAGCCATTGAAATTTTTCTATCAGGACGTATCGGCATTGGAATTTGGAAAGTTGCACCACCTACTCTTCTACTTCTTACTTCAACATGTGGCATTACGTTTGACAAACCATCCTTCCAAACTTGAAGGGCAGTTTTTTCGTCATTTTGTTTTTTTTCTTCAATGATGTCAATTGCATCATAAAAAAGTTTGAATGCGGTGGATTTTTTACCACTCCACATTAAGTTGTTGACAAATCTAGTTACTAATTGATCGTTAAACCTTGAATCTGGGAGTAACGGTCTTTTCTTTGCCTTACTTTTTCTCATTTATTTTAGTTTTAGAGAGGTTCATATTATTATGAACGTCATCAATTAATATTTTATTTCTTTGGACGCTTAGCTCCGTATTTTGATCTTCTTTGTAATCTTCCTTCAACGCCAGCAGTATCTAATGCTCCTCTAACAATGTGGTATCTAACACCAGGCAAATCCTTAACTCTACCACCTCTAACAAGTACGATTGAATGTTCTTGTAAATTATGTCCTTCACCCGGAATGTAAGCATTGATTTCAGTTCCATTTGTCAATCTAACCCTGGCAACTTTTCTCATTGCTGAATTAGGTTTTTTTGGAGTAGTTGTATAAACTCTAGTACAAACTCCTCTTTTTTGAGGACAAGAAACTAAAGCAGCAGATTTACTTTTCTTAGTAATCTTAGTTCTTCCTTTTCTAACTAACTGCGATATTGTAGGCATATTTTATCTTTATTTTCCCTTATTTGGGCGTGCAAATGTAATTTAATTTTACAATTAATCAAACCTTATGAATAAAAAATAATGGAAATATTGAGATTTTTAATTTTAATACATATATATATAAACAAAAAAGAGCGTTAAACGTCTGAATATTAAAATCTTAAAATTTGTTAAGAATTTAACAAAAAAAATATAAAAGTCAAAAATTTAACAACAGATATGAATCATATTTAAGTTACTTAATATATTAATATAAAACAATAATTTTGAAGATATATTTTGATTAAATTAATAAAATAAGCGCATTAAAATTACGAATAATTTAATAAAATAAACAAATCAATGAGAATAGCTTAAGATTTAGACATTTTCTTGTTTATAGTTGTTTTATTAACTTTTTATTAACATTTTTGCAGATCAAATAATAATTAAACAAAATATGAAAACAAATTTAAAAAAGTTTTTAGCGTTATCATTTATGATAATGTTTCAATGGGGTTTAGCTCAGACGAGTGTATCCGGTACTGTTTCTGACAGTTCAGGTGTACCACTTCCTGGAGCTACTGTTATTGTTGCTGGAACATCTAATGGTGTTACAACTGACTTTGACGGTATTTATTCAATATCAGCTTCTGAAGGAGATGTTCTTTCTGTAAGTTATGTTGGATTTGTAACTCAAAACGTAACAATTGGAGCTTCTGCTACAGTAAATGTTACTCTTGTGAATGACAACGCTTTAGAAGAAGTTGTTGTAACTGCACTTGGTATTACTAGAGAAGCAAAGTCACTTGGTTATGCACAACAAAAAGTTGAAGGTGCTGCGTTAACTAAAACGAAGGAACTTGACTTTAAAACAGCTCTTGCTGGTAAAGTTGCTGGTGTTCAGGTTATTTCAGGTACTAGTTCATCATTTGAAAACAGTGCAATTAGACTTAGAGGTGAAATGGATGTTCTTTATGTTGTTGACGGTATTAAAATGTCTTCTACTGACATTAATACTGACAATATTGATAACATTACTGTACTTAAAGGTGCTGCTGCTACTGCATTATATGGTACTGAAGCTAGAAGTGGTGTAATTGTAATTACATCAAAAAAAGCTAAAGCTGGTGAAACATATATAAGTATTGATCACAACACAGTAGCTTCAAACGTAAGTAGATTACACCCTTACCAAAATGAATACGGTGGTGGTTACGATCAAGCTTGGGATACTTTTTCTTATAATCCTGCAACAGACCCTGCGTCTTGGGCTGCTTTTAACGGACAAAATATTCCTTACTACGCAGCTGATGAATCTTGGGGACCTAGATTAGATGGTACTTTGGCTCGTCACTGGGATTCATGGATTCCAAATCATCCAAACTTTGGTGAACAAAGAGGATGGTCTCCAAACCCAAATAACGTTAAGAATTTTTTCGATACTGGTGTAAAATCTACAACTAGTGTTTCGTTTGCAAAGGGTGGTGATGATTACAGCTTTAGAGCAACTGGTCGTGTTAATCAAAGTACACTTCCAATTCCTAACGCTTCAAGAGATTCATATGACTTAAACATAAATGGTTCGATAGATTTATCTGATAAATTAACTATGTATTCTTCTTTAAATGCAAGAATACAAAATACAGATAATACAGCTGGAAGTGGTTACACTACTTTAATGTCTAACTTTAGCCAATGGTGGCAAAGACAATTAGACATGGACAGACTAAAAGATAACTATCACTATGAAGGTGCTTTTTACACATGGAATAGAAGATCTGCTAGAAATGCACGTCCACAGTACTGGGATGCTCCTCATTATGAGCAATACCAAAACACTAACAATAATGAAAACTCTACTTACTCAGGAAACTTTGGGTTTGATTATCAAATTGCTGACGGAGTTTCTGCTAATGTTGAGGCCAACAGAAGAGCTTACAATAGAACAAGCTGGAACAGAGGCTATGTTGGTGTTAATACATTAAACACTCAAGCTTCTTACGGAGAAGGTTCTTATGTTTCAGAACAAAATGAATTTAGAGCTAGTATTAAATACAATAAAGACATTACAGATAAGCTTGACATAAATGCTTTAGTTGGATATGAAGCAAAACAATTTAGAAGTATTAGCACAAGCGCTTCTACTTCCGGTGGTTTAGCAATACCTGACTTTTATACAGTTGCTAATTCAAAAGATAAACCAAATTATTCTACATCAAGATCTAATAATAGCAACAGAGGGGTTTATTCCTCAGTATCTTTAGGATATGATAGTATGCTTTATTTAGACGGAACTTACCGTTTTGACTGGAGTTCTACTGCAGATTCGGAAAATAATAGAGTAAACACCTATTCTTTAATGGGTAGTTTCTTATTTGACAAATTAATTGATGTTGATGCAATTAGTTTTGCTAAAGTTAGAGTTAGTTACGCTGAAGCGCCAATTTTCCCTGGTACTTATGCTACAAGTCCAACATTTGGATCTGGAACTGCTTATGGTTCATTAGCTTCACTTTCTGTACCAAACACATTGGCTAATCCACAATTAACAGGTGGAATTAGAAATGAAACAGAATTTGGTATTGATATGAGATTCCTAAATAACAGACTTGGATTTGATGTTACTTATTTTGAAAGAGAAGATTCAGGTTTACCTGTAGCTATTACTGCTGCTGGTGGTACTGGTTACACAGGATTAAGTGTAAACTCAAAAATGACTTCATCTGATGGTTTAGAAGTTATGATTAAGGGAACTCCAATCCAAACTCAAGATTTTAGATGGGATTTAGCCTTTAACTTTGCTACAGTTGAAAAAACTGTAGATTTCATTTATGATGGTATTGAAAGAAACATTCTTGACTCATGGTTATCTTGGTCAAGTATGGACTTACAAGAAATTGCAGGTGAAGAATGGGGAGTACTTGTTGGAAGAGAAAGACTTAAAGACGATAATGGTAACTGGGTATACTACGCAAGTGGAAATCACAGATATACTAATAATCAAATTTTAGGTAATGTAATGCCAGATGTTACTGGTGGTATTACATCTAATTTAACATATAAAAACTGGGATCTTGCTATTGGAATTGACTTCCAAGAAGGTGGGTTATATCACTCAGTTACAGACATGTTCTCTATGGCTTCAGGTCAACACGAATGGACGGCTGGACTTAACGATAAAGGAAATCCAAAAAGAGATCCTGTAAGTGCTGGTGGTGGTATACATCAAGTTGGTGTTTATGCTGACGGTAGTACTGCTGATTTTTACAGAGCGCCAGATAGCTGGGCTTGGGGTAACTGGACTAGAGATGATCTATGGTTAGTAGATGCTTCATTTGTTAAATTAAGACAAGTTAGATTAGGTTACACATTTGATGCTGATAGCTTATCAAACTCACCTTTTACGGGAATTGATATCGCTTTAATCGGAACAAACTTAGCTATCTTATCTGAAACTACTGACTGGGGAGATTACAGAGGAACTAAAACACCTGGTTTAGATCCATCTGAACTTGGAGGTAACTGGTCTGGACAATATTTCGCTAGTGAAGGTGGACAATTACCATCTGCTAGATCATTTGGACTTAACGTAGCCCTTAAATTTTAATTATAAATTATTATAAATAATGAAAACACAAATTCAAAAAATAATCGGACTGTTAACAATAAGTAGCTTATTGTTCGTGTCCTGTGAAACTGTAGATTTTGGGGATGAGAATTTAAATCCTAACAGAATATCTACAGCGAACACTGGTGCGCTTATTACTAGCGCAATGAGAAATATTCCAGGTATTGTAAGTAGTGTGAATCCTTTATTGTTATCTCAACAAGTTTCTGAGATAACTTATAATGAAGATTCATGTTATGAAACAATACAGTGGGATTTCGACAGTTTTTATACTGGTCCTTTAATGGATTTACAAACTGTTATTAACCTTAACAATTCTGAGAATGCTGCTGATTATTCTTCATCAGGATCTATAGGAATGCAAAAAGGTGTAGCTCACTTGTTAAGAGTGTACATGTTACAAGCTATGACAAATATGTGGGGTGCAATGCCTTATTCAGAAGCTCTTCAAGGAGTTGATAACTTAAAGCCTGCATTTGATGATCAATCAGCTATCTACGCTGGTATGATGGCAGAAATTGATGCTGCCTTAAGCTTTTTAGATGGTGGTGGATTATCTGGTGACTTTATGTTCAACGGAGATGCAGCTAAATGGAGACAATTTGGAAATACTATGAAAATGGTTATGGCTCTAAGAATGGCCGATGTTGATCCTGGTACTGCACAAGCTAAATTTAAAGAAGCTGTTGCTGGAGGTGTATTAGGAAGTAATGCAGATAACATTCACTACCCTTATACTACTTCTGACGATAACGATAACCCATGGCAAGATAGATTTCAGTCTAGAGAAGATTTCGCTACTAGTGATGTAATGGTTGACCATTTATTTGCTAACAGTGATCCAAGACTTGCAAAGTATGCTGAGCCTGTTGTTAGTGCAACTGGTGATACATCAAAAATCGACTATGTTGAATATGGTGGAAATACTTACGCTGGAATGCCTTATGGTGTACTAAACCCTGGAATTCTTCAAACTAGAATTTCATTCTTACCTGATGCAGTTATATACGATGGAACTGCTGCTGGTGGAATGTTATACAGTTACGCTCAAGTTTGTTTCTCATATGCTGAAGCACATTTAAGAGGATGGACTGGTTTAGCAGGAGATGCTCAAACATGGTATGAATTAGGTATCGCAGCTTCTCACGCTCAATGGGGTGTGGCTACTGCAGATGCTGTAGCTTACTTAGGTACTATTGCTCCAGTTTCTATGGAAACAATGGCTACTGAAAAGTGGGTTGCTTTATACATGCAAGGACATGAAGCTTGGTCAGAGTGGAGAAGATTGGATTATCCAGTTTTAACTCGTGCTACTGATGCTTTAACAGGAACTGGAATACCAGTAAGATATGGTTACGGTGCTAGAACTGCTAGTGCTAATAAAGCTAACCATGATGCTGCTGTTGCAAAGATTTCTGGTTACAGCCAAGATTCAAAAGTATGGTGGGATACTAAATAATTTTAGTAAACTATTTAATATACAAAAAAGCGCTCTTAGGAGCGCTTTTTTTATTTATACTTAAATAATAATTTTAGTTGTATTAAATCATTAAATTTATAAAATGAAAAAACTATTAAACTCGCTATTAATTTTATTATTGCTTTCATTTCAAAACTCGTTTTCCCAAACCTTTGAGATTTCTGAAATTTTCGAAACTAGCAGTGTAATATTGGGGAAAAAATTAAATATTGAAGATTATAGCGAAGCAGAGGGCTCTCCTTATTTAAATAAAAAATTTAAAAGTGGTAAATTAATTTTTAAAAATGGTAAAATATATGATGTACTTACAAGATTAAATGTAGGATCACAAAAATTTGAAATTAAGAAAGATTTTAATTCAAATCCAAATCTAATTGAAATAGATAATTCTGTTAAAGTTGAAATGGATGGAATTATTTATAAATCACATACTATTAATTTAGATGGACAAGAAGTCATAGCCGTTTTAGAAAATTGTATCGAGTTAAATAATGTTTCACTATATTATTTCCCAAGAAAAGTAATAAAAATGCCAGTTGAAACTGGAGGAGCAAATGCTCCGTCATCAGGATCATCTAGTGACCCAAAACCAAAATGGGCTGATGCTAATGAATTTTTAATTAAAAAAGGTGGCGAATGGCACTCAGTTCCCAGATCATTCAAAAAATTACTTGCTAAAAATATATTTGATCAAAAACTTTTAAAAAAATATAAAAAAGCAAATAAATTAAATCTTAAGAAAAAGGAAAGTTTAATAGAACTAGTCTCCTACTTTAATTCAATATAATTACCTAATTAATCATAAATGGAAAAGAATACCTTAATCTATGGTATAAGAGCTGTAATTGAAGCTATTGATTCAAATGAATCGATTAATCGTGTTTTTATGCAAAGAGGATTGAATAATAAAAATGGATTTGAATTAATAAAAAAATTAAATAAAAACTCAATTGAAATATCTTACGTTCCTATAGAAAAATTAAACAGACTAACTCCTAAAAATCATCAAGGGGTTGTCGCTACAATTTCTCCTATTAACTTCTTAACTATTTCTGATTTAAGTGACTTAATTGAATCAAAGCCTAAATCAATTTCATTATTAATATTAGATCAATTATCAGATGTCAGGAATTTTGGAGCGATCGTAAGAACAGCTGAATGCACTGCAATAGATTGTATAGTGATTCAATCTAGTGGAAGTGCACCTGTTAACGGTGATACTATTAAAACATCCTCTGGAGCAATTTTCAACGTCCCTATTTGTAAAGTTTCTCACATAAAAGATGCTATATTTCTGTTAAAACAACATGAAATAAAAATATTCGGAGCATCTGAAAAAGCAGCAAACAATATTTATCAAACACAGTTTGGTAATGCTCAAGCTATTATAATGGGCTCTGAGGGAAAAGGACTTTCTAGTTCTGTTATAAAATTATGTGATGAACTCATTAGAATCCCTTTACTTGGAAAAATAGAATCTCTAAATGTATCAGTCGCTTGTGGTACTATTCTTTATGAAATGGTAAGACAAAAACATCATTAATTAAAGAATTTCTTTTAAAGATATTAAGTCATTAATTATTATTGAATTCTCTTGCAAAGTTTCATTGTTTGAATTTAAATGAATAGCCTTAAAACCGTTTTTTATAGCTCCCATTACATCTGCTTCATAATTATCGCCAATCATTAAACATTGACTTTTACTTGTTGCTTTAGAAATATTATAAGCGTATTGAAAAATTTTTGAATGAGGTTTTTTAACACCGACTGTCTCAGAATCAATTATACAAGTAAAATATTTTTTAAGATTAGAATTTATAATTTTTGTATTTTGAACCTCAGTAAAACCGTTAGTTATTATGTGTAAAGTATATTTTTGAAATAAATAATCTAAAACTTCAATAGCATCTTGTAAAAGAAAATTATTATCAGGAAGATGTTTCACATAATCATCAGAAATATCATCAATTACACTAGATTTAATATTTATGTTTAACTTTTCAAAAGCAGATTTTAATCTGTTGTGCCTTAAATATTCCTTTGTGATTTTATCATCTCTATAAAGATTCCATAAAGAGAAGTTAATAGGCATATAAATTTTCAAAAAGTCCTTAAGATCAATATCAATATTGTATTTATTTAATAAAAACTTGAAAGTTAGAGATGAATTTTTTTCAAAATCCCATAGCGTATGATCTAAATCAAAAAATATATGTTTAATATTATTCATTAATTATTCTTAATAAAATCATTTATAACATCTAAATCTAGTGAAGCATAATTACCTGAGCTCATAAATAATAAATTTGTATTCAAAAAAGGTAATTCAAATAAATAATCTTTCAAATTATTTGAATCTGAAATTACTATCATGTTATCATCATTAAACGAATCCTTTATTTTTTGAACTGATATATTCTTTAATCCTTTACTTGCAACAGCTTTTGGATCATAAAATAAAATTCTTACATCAGCCTGCTTTAAACTATTTCGATATTCACCAATAAAATCTTCATTTAAACTGCTAAAGGTATGCAGTTCGAGAAGGGCTATTAATTTTCTATTTTTAAATTGATTTTTTAAAGCATTTGTTGTTGCACTAACTTTGCTAGGAGAATGAGCGAAATCTTTAAAAAATGCTCTGTCATCCATTTCTAACAAAGATTCTAATCTCTTATCAGCACCTCCAAAGGATATAATAGAATTATTAAACTCTTCTTCATGAACACCCATTAATTGGCATATTAATTTAGCTCCTGAAAGATTACTTAGATTATGATTGCCAAATATCTTTAATGGTAGATTGCCTTCATCTGTTTTTAAAAATGAAATATCATTTTCAATAAAAAATTCAGGTAAGGAATATTCAAGTTTTCTAATTGAATTTGAACAATTTAAAACCATTTGATTTAGTTCTGAATCTAATTCATTGTAAACAACAACTCCCCCTGAAACTATGGAATCAAGAAAAATTTCAAATTGTTTAGAATAAATTTCCTTTGTTGGAAAGACATTAATATGATCCCAAGCAATTCCACTTAACAAAGCGATATTTGGTTTATATAAGTGAAATTTAGGTCTTCTATCTATAGGAGAAGACAAATACTCATCACCCTCAAGTAATATAAAATCATTTTCGTCAGTTAAATGAACCATCGTATTAAAGCCTTTCAACTGAGCTCCAACCATATAATCTACTGAAATATTATTATCATTTAAAACATGTAAAACCATAGCTGTTATGGAAGTCTTACCATGACTTCCTCCAATAACTACTCTTGTCTTATTTTTAGACATTTCGTAAATAAATTCTGGATAAGAAAATATTTTAATTGATTTGTTTTGTGCTTCTATTAGCTCTGGATTATCCTTTTTTGCATGCATACCCAGAATTACATAATCTAAATCATTTGAAATATTTGAAGCATTCCAACCAATTTCTTTTGGAAATAAACTATGGTGAATTAATCTTGATTTAGAGGGTTCAAAAATTGAATCATCACTACCTGATACAATGTAGCCTTTAATATGTAATGCTATTGCTAAATTGTGCATTGCACTTCCTCCTATTGCTATAAAATGAATTTTCATGATATTAAAACTCTAATTTAATATTAAAATCTATTCATTTAAAACCTTCCACAAAAGATCTTTTATCTCAACTAATCCAATATTAGAAACAGATGAAATAAATTCAAAAGGAACGTTTTTAATATTTTTAGAAATATTTTTTTTAGCTTTAAATTTTGCTTTATCGTTAATTAAATCAGATTTAGATATAGCAATAATCCTTTGTTTATCCAATAATTCAGGATTATACTTCTTTAATTCATTAAGAAGAATTTTATATTGACTAACCACATCTTCTGATTCAGCAGAGAGCAAAAACAGAAGAACTGAATTTCTTTCGATATGCCTAAGAAAATGATGTCCTAGTCCTCTGCCCTCAGATGCTCCTTCAATTATTCCAGGAATATCTGCCATAACAAAAGATCTGTAATCCCTATATTGAACAATTCCTAAATTAGGTTTAAGAGTAGTAAACTCATAATTCCCTATTTTTGGTTTTGCAGAGGTAATAGTTTTCAAGAGTGTCGATTTTCCAACATTTGGGAATCCAACTAAACCAACATCAGCTAATAGTTTTAATTCTAATGTCAATTGTCTTTCTTTTCCCTTAATTCCCGGCTGAGAATATCTAGGAGCTTGATTAGTAGAAGATCTAAAATTCCAATTACCTAAACCTCCTTTACCTCCATCTAAAATAATTTTTTGGTCACCATCTGCAATAGTTTCATATATGATCTTATTGGTTTCCGTGTCTCTTATGACAGTGCCTACAGGTACTCTAATAAGAGCATCATTACCATCTGCTCCTGTACTTCTACTTCCACTTCCATCTCCACCGTGACCACATTTAAAATGTTTTTGAAATCTAAAGTGATGTAATGTCCACAAAGATTTGTCAGTTACAAAAATAACATGTCCTCCTCTTCCACCGTCACCACCGTCAGGGCCTCCTTTGGTAATGTATTTTTCTCGTCTAAAATGAGCAGATCCTTTTCCTCCGTTACCAGAAAAGACATTAATCTTTACATAATCAACAAAATTACCCTCTGTCATTATATATTGTTATCGATGGTTTTAAAAATTCTAGCACTTATTTCATTAACATCTCCTACCCCATTTACTTCAAAAAATTTATTTTGATTCTTATAATAATTAATAAGCGGAGAAGTCTTGTTATTATACTCTTCAAACCTATTTTGAATTTTAGATCTATCTTGATCATCTGCTCTTCCACTATCTTTTCCTCTGTTAATTAATCTGTCAATTAATAAATTTTCATCAACTTCTAGAGCTATTGTCATAGAAATACTCAATTTTAATGTACTTAAAAACTGATCTAAAATTTCAGCCTGAACAGTTGTTCTGGGAAAGCCATCAAAGATGAATCCATTTGCATTAGAATGTTTATTAACTTCTGCTTCCAACATTTTAATTGTTACTTCATCTGGAACTAAATCTCCTTTCTCCATGTAAGATTTGGCCAATAACCCTAAATCTGTATTATTTAAAATGTTATTTCTAAACAAATCTCCAGTAGATATATGAATCAAATCGTATTTTCCTTTAACAAACTCGGATTGAGTTCCTTTACCAGACCCTGGCTTTCCAAACAATATTAAATTAATCATAGTAACTAAAAATATAAGAAAACAAATATAACCCCAAAATCAATAGTTAAATAATTTTATGCCAAATAACATTTTAATGTATTTTTGCCAAACAATCTTTTTTAAAATGAATTATTCTACATCAGATTTTACATTAGGTATTTTAGGAGGTGGTCAACTTGGTAAAATGTTATTACAAGTAACATCCAGATTGAGTATAAAAACTAACGTTTTAGATCCTAGTAATGATTCGCCTTGTAAAGAAATGTGCTCCGAATTCACAATAGGACAATTAATGGATTTTGATGCAGTATATAATTTTGGAAAAAAATGTGATGTTGTTACTTACGAAATTGAACATGTTAATGTTGATGCATTGGAAAAATTAGAAAGAAACGGTATAAATGTATATCCTGATTCTAAAACATTAAAAATCATTCAGGACAAATCCACTCAAAAAGATTTTTTTATAAAAAACAATATTCCCACTGCAAATCATAAGTACTTTAAATCATTGAAAGATTTAGAAAGTATTAAATATCCTTGTGTTTGGAAAAAAACTAAATTCGGATACGATGGATATGGGGTCAAGATATTAAAATCAAAAGAAGATTTTAAAAATTTACCAGAAACTGAATTTATTATTGAAGACCTAATACCTTTCAAAAAGGAATTAGCCACTACCGTAGCAAGAAACAAAAGTGGGCAAATAGAAATTTTTCCCATAGTTGAAATGATGTTTAATGATACTTCTAATCAGGTTGAATATGTACTTTGTCCTGCACAAATAAGTTCTGAATTAAATGAAAAAGCTAAAAAAATAGCTTTAAAAGTTTCTAAATCATTTAAACAAGTAGGATTATTAGCAGTAGAAATGTTTTTAACTCATGATGATAAAATTTTAATAAATGAAGTAGCTCCTAGACCACATAATAGCGCACATTATTCAATTGAAAGTTGTGTTAATTCACAATTTGATCAGCATATTAATTCTATACTAGACTTACCACTTGGTTCATCAAAATCTAATTCTTTAGCAATTATGA
Organism: uncultured Bacteroidota bacterium; assembly: GCA_902510655.1. Classification (GTDB taxonomy): domain Bacteria; phylum Bacteroidota; class Bacteroidia; order Flavobacteriales; family Flavobacteriaceae; genus MAG-121220-bin8. Next base: position 40,718 of record CABXBY010000003.1, read on the forward strand.
TTAACTTAGTAGGTGAATTAGGTCACGAAGGTGAGGTAGTATATGACGGAGTTAAAGAAGCTATGTTACTTAATAATGTTAAAGTACATATATATGGGAAAAGCAAAACAAAACCCAATAGAAAAATGGGACATGCTACTGTATTAGATTCTAATTTAGAAAATGCTTTGAAAAAAGCTAAAAAAATTAAAGAATTAATTAAAGTTAAAACATAATTATTATGGCAAAAGTTGGTATTATAATGGGAAGTAAATCTGATCTTCCTATTATGCAAGAAGCAATTGATATTTTAAATGAATTTGGTATTCAAAATGATGTTGATATTGTATCAGCTCACAGAACACCTGAAAAAATGATGAAATATGGTGAAAATGCTCATAAAAATGGATATTCAGTAATCATAGCAGGCGCTGGAGGAGCAGCACATCTTCCTGGAATGATGGCCTCAATAACACCTCTACCTGTAATTGGTGTCCCTATCAAATCAAGAAACTCAATTGACGGTTGGGATTCGATTTTATCTATACTTCAAATGCCTAGTGGAGTCCCAGTTGGCACAGTAGCTTTAAATGGAGGAAAAAATGCTGGAATATTGGCTGCTGAAATTATTGGAAGCAGTAATAATGAGGTTTTAGAAAAACTATTGAAGTTTAAAGAAGATCTTAAGAAAAAGGTTTTAAACGATTCGGTTAAATAGAATAAATTGAATAATTAACCAATATACAGGTAAAGATTCAACCCAGAAACTTGAGAAATACTTTGTCTGATTTTCTTTTGTTATATGCGTAATAAAAATCAAAATTAAAGATATTAATAAATCAGAAATTAAATCAACGCTTCTTCCATTGCTAAAAACAGAAATAAAAATAAAAATAAAAATAAGTACGTAACTTATATACTTCGAATTGTTTATTCCATAAATCTGAGGAATTGTTTTTAGATCGTTTGAGTCATATTTTAAATCCCTAATCTCAAAAGGCATTGTATAAACTATTACAAATAAAAAAAACTGAATAAATAAAAATATTAAATCACCATAATTTTTACTATTTGATTCTATAAAAGGAAATATTACGGTTGAACCGGACCAACAGATTGCAACTAAAAAAATTTTAATTTTACTTCTATTTCTAAAATTAGAAATAGAATTATTTATTGGAAAAACATATAGAATACAAATTAATAAAAGAATAAATCCAAAAAATAATGCTTCAACAGTTAAAAAAAATAAAGAATAAAAAAGAAAAAACCCAATTGAAAAACTTAGTATTTGAATTTTTTTTATTGGAGCATTTTGCACAAAAAAATAATATGGTAAAGTTGAAGCGTATTTTATAAAATTATAAACAACAATAGTTGAAGAAAAAAGACAAATTAGCACATAATAATTTAAATCTATCTGAAGTTTGAAAATTGATGTTAAATAAAGTGAAACCACACATAATCCAAGATGAAAACTTGACTTTATATAAAAATCAAAAAGTTTATTAATAAACAACATTTAACTGAATTTTATAATTATAATTTATGGTTAGTTAATAAGTTAAAAACTTTTTTTTATAACAACTAAATTTATGTATTAATTATGTTGATATTATTTATTTTTGTATGATAATTTTTTATAATATATGTACAATTTTGCTGATAGACACATAGGTGTTAATAATTTAGATAAAACTAACATGCTTGATTACGTTGGTTCAAAAAGTATTGAAGAATTAATTTCTGAAACAATTCCCGAAAATATAAGGTTGAAAAAAGAAATGAATCTTGAACCAGCTCTGTCTGAACAAGAATATCTGTCACATATTGAAAAACTAGGAAGAAAAAATAAAATTTATAAATCTTACATTGGATTAGGTTATAACCAAGCTATAGTTCCATCTGTAATAAAAAGAAATATTTTAGAAAACCCAAGTTGGTATACGGCTTATACTCCTTATCAAGCAGAAATTGCTCAAGGAAGAATGGAAGCACTTTTAAATTATCAAACTATAATATGTGACTTAACAGGAATGCAATTAGCTAATGCTTCATTATTAGATGAAAGTACTGCTGCAGCGGAAGCAATGACTATGTTGTATAGCTTAAGAAATAGAGATCAAAAAAAGAATAATGTTTGTAATTTTTTTGTTTCAAAAAGCACTCTTCCACAAACAATTAGTTTATTAGAAACCAGAGCAGAACCTTTGGGTATTCAAATACAAATTGGAGATTTTGATCAGTTTCAGTATGATTCTAGTTTTTATGGATGCTTAATGCAGTATCCTGGTGTTTATGGAGATATTGAGGATATTGAAAAACACTGTTCTAATGCAAAAAATAATAATATTAAAATTGTAGTTGCTGCAGATTTGTTTTCACTTTGTTTATTAAGAAAACCTTCTCTGTTTGGAGCTGATGTAGTGGTTGGAACCTCGCAAAGATTTGGAATTCCACTTGGTTATGGTGGTCCCCATGCTGCATATTTTGCTACTAAAGATGAATACAAAAGATCTGTGCCTGGAAGAATAATTGGACTTACAAAAGATTCAGATGATGATCCTGCTCTAAGGATGGCCCTTCAAACAAGAGAACAACATATAAAAAGAGATAGAGCAACTTCAAACATATGTACTTCACAAGTACTATTAGCGGTTATGGCTGGAATGTATGGTGTTTTCCATGGGCCGAAAGGTCTAAAAGAAATTGCTAAAAATATCCATAAAAAAACAGCAATTCTTGAAAGAAATTTAACCAAAATAGGGTTAAAACAACATAATAAATATTTTTTTGATACTTTACTTTTAGATGGTCCAAGTAAAAAAATAAAAAAAATTGCAGAACTTAATAAAATCAACTTTAATTACATAAATGAAGAATACTTTTCTATTTCATTAAACGAAACAACCTCTACAAAAGATGTTCAAAAAATTGTTGATACAATTGCAAAGGCATTAAATATTGATCTTTTCGAAATAGATTTAAATGATATTACAAATAGATTTCCAGATAAACTAAAAAGAGAATCTAAATTTATGGATTCTGAAGTTTTTAATAAATACCATTCAGAAACAGCTCTGATGAGATATATTAAAAACCTTGAAAGAAAAGATTTATCATTAACACATTCTATGATTTCACTTGGTTCATGTACAATGAAATTAAACGCAGCTTCTGAAATGCTTCCAATTAGTTGGGGCAAATGGAACAATATTCATCCGTTTGTACCATTAAATCAAGCAAGGGGATATCAAAAACTTATAAAAAAACTTGAAAAACAACTAAATGAAATAACAGGTTTTAGCGGAACATCATTACAACCAAATTCTGGTGCACAGGGTGAATATGCAGGCTTAATGGTGATAAGGGCTTACTTAAAAAGCATTTCACAAGAACATAGAAATATATGTTTGATTCCGTCATCAGCTCATGGAACTAATCCTGCTTCTGCAGTAATGGCAGGTATGAAAGTAGTAGTAGTAGGGACTGATAAACATGGCAATATTAACGTTGATGAATTAAAAGAAAAAGCTGATCATCACGGGGATAATTTAGCAGCTTTAATGATCACCTACCCTTCAACTCACGGAGTTTTTGAATCTTCAATTCAAGAAATTACAGAAACTATCCACTCAAATGGTGGTCAAGTCTATATGGACGGTGCAAATATGAATGCTCAGGTTGGACTTACAAATCCCTATATAATTGGTGCAGATGTTTGTCATTTAAACTTACACAAAACATTTGCTATTCCGCACGGTGGAGGCGGCCCAGGTGTTGGACCTATTTGTGTAGCCAAACATCTTGTGCCATTTTTACCAAATAATGCTGTGATTAATATAGGTTCTAAGGAAAGTGTTAAATCAATTTCTGGAGCACCATGGGGATCGGCCTTAGCCTGTGTTATTTCCTATGGATACATATCTATGCTTGGACCAAAAGGATTAAGATTATCCACTGAATTTGCCATTTTAAATGCAAATTATATTAAAAACAGAATTGAAAATCATTATGATATTTTATATACAGGTGAAAAAGGAAGAGCAGCTCATGAATTAATTATTGATTGTAGACCTTTTAAGTCAAATGGCATTGAAGTAATGGACATAGCAAAAAGGTTAATTGATTATGGATTTCATGCTCCAACTGTATCCTTTCCAGTCCCAGGAACTATGATGATAGAACCAACTGAAAGTGAAAACATTGAAGAGATTAACAGATTTTGTGATGCTATGATTCATATAAGAAAAGAAATAGATGAATGTGAAGAAACTGAAACAAATAATTTATTAAAAAATGCTCCTCACACCATGAAAATGATAATACAAGAAAATTGGAATTATCCTTATTCAAGACAAAAAGCAGTATTTCCAACATCATATGTTTTAGAAAATAAGTTTTGGCCCTCCGTTAGAAGAGTGGACGATGCTTATGGTGATAGAAATTTGATTTGTACATGTGAGCCGATTGAATCTTATCAATGACTTTCTTAACTTAGTTGTATAATATATAATATATGTCCATTAAAATTACTGGAACTGGGTCTTACATTCCTTTATTAACTAAAAAAAATTTTGATTTTTTAAATACTAATTTTTTAAATGCAGATGGTACTGCTTTTAAAGTAAGTAATGAAGTAATTATAAAAAAATTTAAATCAATAACAGGTATTGAAGAAAGAAGATATGCTAAAGATCATCACAATACTTCAGATTTAGCATTTTTTGCCGCTGAAAAAGCTATAAAAGATGCTGAAATTAATCAAGAAACAATTGACTACATAATAGTAGCTCATAATTTTGGAGATATTAAACATGAAACAAAACAATCAGACAGTCTACCAAGCTTAGCCAGCAGAGTAAAATTTAATTTAGGAATTAAAAATCCAAATTGTGTTTGTTATGATATAATTTTTGGATGTCCCGGTTGGATAGAAGGTGTTATTCAAGCCTATGCTTTTATCAAAGCTGGAATGGCAAAAAAATGTTTAGTAATTGGAGCTGAAACACTTTCTAGAACTTATGATATAAGAGACAGAGATTCTATGATCTATGCTGATGGAGCTGGTGCATCAATAGTTGAATTAAAAAATGAAATAAATAATAGTGGAATTTTATCTCACAAATCTTGTACGTTTACCGACAAAGAAACCTTCTATTTGTTTTATGGAAAATCTTATGATTTAAAATCTGATTCAAAAACTAAATTCATCAAAATGCATGGGAGAAAAGTATATGAATTTGCAATAGTTCAAGTTCCTAAAGCTTTAAAAGAGTGTTTAGAACTGACTAATCACTCTATACAAGACGTTAAAAAAGTTTTTCTTCACCAAGCAAATGAAAAAATGGATGAGGCTATAGTTGATAGATTCTATAAATTATATGATTTAGAAACTCCAAAAGGGGTTTTACCTATGTCTATTAACAAATTAGGCAATAGTTCAGTAGCAACTATACCTACACTATTCGATCTTGTGAAAAAACTAAAATTAAAAGATCATTCATTAAAGAAGGGTGATATAATTATGTTCGGCAGTGTTGGAGCAGGAATGAACATAAACGCAATTACATATAAAATCTAATAAATAATTTATTATTTTGATTTTAATATTTTTAACTTTAAACAGATAATTTATTCATGCTATACATAGATGATATTGGAAGATATTTTTTAATGATAAAAATGTCGTTTTTTAAACCCAGTAAATGGAAAGTTCAAAGAAAATTAATTTTTAAAGAAATTAATGATCTTATAATAGATTCTATACCAATTGTAGCAATTTTATCATTTTTTATTGGTGGAGTTGTAGCTATCCAAACTGCATTAAATTTAAGTAGTCCATTTTTATCAAAATCCTTAATTGGATTCGCAACCAGACAATCAGTTATTCTTGAATTTGCTCCTACTTTTATGTCTATAATTATGGCAGGAAAAGTTGGATCATACATTACTTCCAGTATTGGAACAATGAGAGTAACTGAACAAATAGATGCATTAGAAGTTATGGGAATTAATCCATTAAATTATCTGGTATTTCCTAAGATTATAGCCCTACTATTTTATCCTTTTGTAATTACTGTAGCAATGTTTGTGGCAATTTTTGGTGGGTTTATAGCAATGACATTTGCAGGAGTTCCAAGCGAAGCTTTTATTTCTGGCATACAAATGGATTTCGATCCCTTTCACGTTAGTTATGCTTATTTAAAAACAATTTTATTTGCATTTATATTAGCTACCGTACCATCTTATCATGGGTTTTACATGAAAGGTGGAGCACTTGAAGTTGGAAAAGCAAGCACATTATCTTTTGTCTGGACTTCGATTATAATTATTATAGTAAATTTCATTATTACACAATTATTATTAAGCTAATGATCGAAGTTAAAAACATAAAAAAATCATTTGATGGAACTGAAATTCTTAAAAATATTTCTACAAAATTTGAAAGAGGTAAAACTAATTTAATAATTGGACAAAGTGGATCAGGAAAAACAGTATTGTTAAAATGCTTGTTAGGACTTCACCAACCTGACAGTGGTGAAATAGTTTATGATGGTATTTCTAACACAAACATGAATGAAAGTGATAAAACTTTACTCAGAAGAGAAATGGGGATGGTTTTCCAAGGAAGTGCCTTGTTTGATTCAATGTCAGTATTAGAAAATGTAATGTTTCCACTTAATATGTTGACAAACAAAAATGAAGAAGAAATAAGAGAAAAAGCAAAGTCAGTAATAGAGAGAGTAGAACTAAATAATGCAATTAATAAACTTCCCTCTGAAATTTCTGGTGGAATGCAAAAAAGAGTTGCTATAGCAAGAGCTATTGTAATGAATCCAAAATATTTATTTTGTGATGAACCAAACTCAGGCTTAGACCCTAAAACTGCTATTGTAATTGACAAATTAATTCATGAGATTACTAAAGAATATAATATCACAACTATAATAAATTCTCATGATATGAATTCAGTTATTGAAATTGGAGAAAAAATTATATTTCTTGTAACAGGCGAAAAAAATTGGGAAGGAACTAATACTGAGATTTTAAAAACAAACATCGAATCTGTTAAAAACTTTGTGTATTCTTCTGAGCTTCTTAAAAAAGTAAAAAAGTACTTATAACTATCAAAATCTAATTATTTCGAAAGTTTCATCTCTTAATTTGAATGTCAACCAATTTTTGATTTTTTGCTCTTGCTTATTTATTTCATCATTAGAAATTTCTTCATTCCATTTTATGTAAAAAATTAAAGTTGAGTTTTTATCTTTTTGATTAATATCCAATAAATTTTGAAGATTAAAATCTATAATTTGATCATAATTTAGTTTTACATCCTCTATAAGAGTTTTGTATAAAATATTTTTAGATTCCATTTTTTCTAAACTATTCAGCCTTTTTGTTAAAAGTTCAATTTCTTTTGTTTTATTCGAAAGTTCTAACGAATCTCTACGTCTAAGCTCTCCTAAAAAACGTTTTTGTTCTTTATAATCATTTTCTACTTTTTGCTGATTGAAACTAATTGAAGTCTTGGAAAGATGAGGGTATTTTTTAATTTTAGCCTTTAATAAAACGATTATATCATCAGAAATTGGATCTAATCCAAAACTATTAAATGTTAGTTTAGAAATTTTGTCTTTCCAGGGAAAAATATAATTAGAATCGTCAATATAATATTCAGTTTTCGAATTTACTATTAAAAAATCTTTGTTAGCAATTCCATCTAATTCAAAATCTAAAAATTGTGTTATCGAATTATTAAACTTATTCTCATACAATATTCCAACAAAAGTATAAAATGCTGGAATTAACATTAGAATTGAACTCAAAGTAACCAATCTTGAAACAAGCCTTCTTCTTTTAGAATTTACATAATCTATTAAAGGAAACCGAAGTAATTTAATTATTAAGTATGTTGCTAAAACAATGTATAACGTATTAATCATAAACAAATACATAGCGCCACTAGCAAAATCAAATTTTCCGATTGCCAATCCATATCCAACGGTACATAAAGGAGGCATTAATGCAGTAGCTATTGCGACACCATAAATCACAGTCGATATAGTTCCTTTTTTTGTTTTAGCAATAATAAGAGCCAAACCTCCAAAAAAAGCAATTAAAACATCTCTAATATCAGGATTAGTTCTTGATAATAGTTCTGAAGATTCTTCTCTAAGTGGAAAAAATGAAAAAAACAAATAGGCGGTAAGAACACTTAAAACAACCATTACTGAGAAGTTAAGAACTGATTTTTTAAGAGTTTCTAAATCATTAATAGCAATAGATAAACCAAACCCTAAAATAGGGCCCATCAGAGGGGAGATAAGCATTGCTCCAATAACTACAGGAATTGAATTTGCATTTAAACCAACAGATGCAACAAATATTGAACATATTAAAATCCAAGCTGTAGGACCTTTAATTGAAATATCATTTTTAATAGAATGTAGAGTAGCTGCTTTATCTGTTTCATTTCTAAAATCTAAAATTTCTTTAAAAAATGACAACATTGACGAAAACAAACCTTTTGCATTGCCAGAAATTGAGTTATCAGTATTTTTAAATGACGAATTTTCGTCAGAAAAATTAAATTTATTTTCCATTAATTAAATTTGTTTTAAACCAGTCAAATCGGATGAACTTCGTATTTTATCTCCAAGTCCATCAGTCATTTGTATATTATATTTATCACAAATCTTAGACTCAGGCACCTCACCAACGGATCTGTCTCCACCATTAGCAAAAATATTTGGTTTAATAGCTTCTAAAGAAGCACACACAGTTTTATCTTTATCAATAGACAAGAATACTTCATCTACCATTTTTAAAGATTTTACAATCTCTAATCTATCTTTTTCGTCCATAAAGGGTTTTCCTTTTTTCAAAACACATTGATGATTATTGTTAACAATAACAACAAGTTTGTCACCTAGCTTTTTTGACATATTTAAATATTCCAAATGACCTACATGTATAGGATCAAAATATCCACTAACAGCTACTACTTTCATTTATTTTAATTTAACTCTAGCAACTGGTGAAAACAAAAACTTTCTTCCAGTCAAGATGTTTTTACAAATATATCGTTTTCTTCGTTTATGTAATTTAAGGAAGCTTTTATTTTCTTGAAATACAAATGAATCATTAAATGGAACTTGATAAAGAAAAATTTTATTATCCTCTTTTAGTTCATATTTGTGTAAGGCAATTACAAGATCAATGTCAGAATCAGTTGTTGCAGGAGGATTAATCATATGCAAAGCCAAAAATTTTAAAATATCATCTGGAAAAATTTTATTATTTAAAAATGGCAGCATTAAATATTTATAAATTTTTTTCCACTCAAATCCGTGAGGACTAACTCTATACTTATAGGATTGACTCACTTTAAAATGAGCTAACTCGTGAATAAGAGTTATTAAAAATCTAAATTTATTTTCAATATGATTTAAAGTAATTTGAAATTTACCATCTTTTAAAGATCTAAAATCTCCATGTTTAGTTTTTCTAGACTTAACAATTTTAATTGATAAATTTTCGTTCTTAATCAACTCTGATAATAATTCTGTAGAACTATCAGGAACTAAATTAAATAAACTAATCACCTTAAGGATTTGAAATTGATACAGGTAGTATTTTGCCATTGTAATATTTATGACCTTTTATAGAAAAATCATAAATATAATTTGCCATTTCAGCAGAAGATAATGGAGCTTTGTAACCAGGAAAAGCTTCCTCAAGCATTTCAGTTTGAACAGCACCTAAAGCTAGAGTATTAACAACTGGACCTGATGTTTTAAATTCTTCATATAACATTTCAGTCAACACATTTAAAGCTGCCTTACTACTAGAATAAGCAGATAAACCAGGAAACTTACTAGAACCGGCAATTCCACCAATACTACTAATATTAATTATGTGTGACGTGTCACTAAAGGAGGGTAATAATAGTTTTACCAACTCTGCAAGTCCAAAAACATTTACACTATAAACTGAAATAAAATCTTGTTTAGTTGTTTCAATAAAAGGTTTGTTTATTAATTTACCGGCATTATTAATTAAAATATCAACAGAACTGAATTTATTATTAATAAACTTTACAGCTTTATTTATTGAACTAGAATCGGAAAGATCAGTGCTAAACGTAGAAACATTATTCAAATTTAATTTAGAGATTGAAGAAAGATTTCTTGAAAGAGCAATAACATTATAATTATTTTTATTAAATAAATTGACTAATTCAAATCCTATCCCTCTGCTTGAGCCTGTAATAACAACATTTTTCATTAAATAATTATTTTAAACTAACATAGTAACTGGATTTTCTACAAAACCTTTTAAAGTTTGTAAAAACAAAGAACCTGTTACTCCATCTACAGTTCTGTGATCACATGCTAAAGTAAGTTTCATTGTATGACCAATGGTGATTTTATCTTCTCTTACAACTGGCTTTTTTACGATACTTCCAACAGATAAAATAGCAGAATTTGGTTGATTAATAATTGAAGTAAATTCTTCAATTCCAAACATTCCTAAATTAGAAACTGTAAATGTACTTCCCTGCATTTCGTCAGGTGACAGTTTTTTATCTCTTGCTTTTGCAGCATAATTTTTAACTAAACTTCCAATTTCAGGAATTGATTTTTCATTTGCAAAACGAATAACTGGAACTACAAGGCCATCAGTAACACCTACTGCAACACCAACATGAACGTGATTATTCAGTCTCATTTTATCTTCAAACCATTGTGAGTTTACTCTTGGATGTTGTTTTAGAGCTATAGCACAAGCTTTTACAACAATATCATTGAATGATATTTTAGTATCTGGAAGTGAATTGTATTGATTTCTAAAAGCAATAGCATTGTCCATTTCAAATTCTACACTCAAATAATAGTGAGGGGCAGAGAACTTAGACTCTTTAAGTCTTCTTGCAATAGTTTTTCTCATTTGAGAATTTTCAATCTCTTCAAAACTTTCAATTCCTGATTCAGAAATTTTTGAATCAATTTTATCTTTATCGGTTATTGCTTTAGTTTTAAAGTTTTCAACATCCTCTTTAATAATTCTTCCGTTATCACCAGAACCATTAACTAAATTAATGTCAATATTTTTTTCTTTTGCAATTTTTTTAGCTAGTGGTGATGCTAAAACTCTTGAATTTTCTTTATTTAAAGTTGGTTCTACAACCAGCTCTGGTTTTATATCAGGTTTTTCAGAAATTAAAACAGGAACATCAGTTTGCTCAATTTTATCACTTGTAACTGGACTAACTCCAAAATTATCTACAGCGGTTTTATAATCAGAATTAGCATCTCCAATTACAGCCAATAAACTATCTACTTTTGCAGTTTCTCCAACATTTATTCCAATATATAATAAAGTTCCTTCATGAAATGATTCAAATTCCATAGTGGCCTTATCCGTTTCAATTTCGGCAAGAATATCACCTTCTTTTACTATATCACCAACATTTACAAGCCAAGTAGACACTGTTCCTTCTTCCATTGTATCACTTAGCCTAGGCATTGTAATTATTTCAAATGAATCATTTGAAATAGGGTCACTTACCATTAAAGTTGGTTCTTCTTCAATATTTGAAGTTAAGTTTTCGGATTCATTTATCTGATCGACTAAATCTAATTGTCCTGAGTTTGTTGATGGATTCAATAATCCAGAGATATCTTCATCTTTTTCTCCAACAATTGCTAAAAGAGTATCAACAGCTGCAGTTTCACCTTCACTAATTCCAACATGAAGTAAAACCCCATCATGAAATGATTCAAATTCCATAGTAGCCTTGTCAGTTTCAATTTCAGCAAGAATATCTCCCTCTTTAATAGTGTCTCCAACATTTACTAGCCACTTAGCAACTACTCCCTCTTCCATTGTATCGCTTAAGCGC
>CABXBY010000004.1 GCA_902510655.1 uncultured Bacteroidota bacterium
ATACAACCGGTTTTATGGTTGGAAAAAAGTATGAACAAAACGGTATGATTAACGTAGGTTCTCAATTAATACATGCTGTTTCGGGAAGTACAGTTCCACATATTAGTCTTCAGGTTGGAAATTCTTATGGTGCAGGAAATTATGCTATGTGTGGTAGATCTTTTGAACCTCGATTTTTATTTTCTTATCCCAATGCAAAATCTGGTGTTATGGGTGCGGATCAGTTATCAGGAGTAATGGAAATTATTAAAAGAAATTCAGCGTCTTCACTAAATAAAGTAATAGATGAAGAGAAGCTTAAAATAGAAAAGAGAAAACTAGCTGAACAGGCTGATCAGAAAGCAAGTGTTTGGCACACCACTTCTGAGGTTTGGGACGATGGAGTTATTGATCCAACTGAAACTAGAAAATATTTATCCTTGGCTTTGGCTACTGTTTATAGTACTGAAGTAAAGGGATCTAATTCATTCGGCGTATTTAGAATGTAAATATTTATTATGAAATATTTTAATGAAAATGATGTTAAAAATATAAAGTCATACAACTTTGATTTTATAGAATTTGAAGAGTCAAATCATGTTTTAACTTTAACATTAGATCGTCCTAAAAAGAAAAATGCTCTAAATCCTCAAATGATTAATGAAATAGCATTTGTCCTTCAATATGTTTCGAATACTGATAGTATTAGAGCTTTATTATTAAAATCAAATGGAGATGTTTTTTGTTCAGGATTAGATCTTAAAGCAATTAATGGTGACATTGAAAAAAATAATTCAACCGTACCAAAAGCAAACTCAAAAATATTAATAGGAGAACTATTTAATAAGTTATATAAACCAAAAATTTGTCAGTTGGAAGGAGATGTTTATGCTGGTGGGTTTTTATTAATTGCCGGATGTAATTATGTTGTTTCAATAGATGGTCTAAAATTAGGTCTTCCTGAGGTTAAAAGAGGAATCTTTCCAATGCAAGTTATGGAATCTCTTTCTAAAATTATTTCCTCAAGAAATGTAATTGATTGGTGTATCAGAGGCTATAACTTGGATGTTAAAACTGCCTATTCATGGGGGTTGATTTCTAAAATAGTAGACCAAGCTAATATTGAATCGTTTGTTTCAAATTGGTTAAATGAAGTTGTAAGTAATTCTCCGATTGCAATTCAATACGGTTTAGAAGCTTTTGATAAGATAAATTCAAGCGAACAAAATCATAAATACCTTTTACAAATGTTAGAACTGGTTTTAAAATCTGATGATGCAAGGGAAGGAATTGCTGCTTTTAAAGAAAAAAGAAATCCTAACTGGAAATAATAATTTTATTTTTTAAGTTTATTATGCTTGCATAGTATTTTTTTATATTTTAGTATTTTAATACTAATTCACATATTTTATATAATATCAAATAATAAAACTCATAATAATGTTAAAAAATAAAGTTGTTAAATTGTCATCTCGTCCCTCTGGTTTCCCATCTAAAGACACATGGATTCATGAAACTGAAGACGTCAGAGAAATAAATGATGGAGAAATTCTTTTGAAAAATTTATATATTTCATTTGATCCAGCAATGAGAGGTTGGTTAAATGAAACAAGGTCCTACATTCCGCCAGTTCAAATTGGTGAAGTCATGAGAGCTGGAACAATAGGAAAAGTTATAGAATCAAAAAACCTAAATTTTAAAAAAGGTGATTTTCTTTCAGGATGGGGTGGAGTTCAAGAATATTCAATTTCTGATGGAAAGGGATACTTTAAGGTGCCAAATACTGAAATTCCATTACCAACTTTTATTGGAACCTTAGGAATGCCAGGTATGACTGCATATTTCGGTATTCTTGAAGTTGGTAAAATAAAAGAAGGTGATACCGTTTTAGTTTCTGCGGCTGCAGGTGCTGTAGGGAGTATAGTTGGTCAAGTTGCAAAAATTAAAGGCTGCAAGGTTGTTGGTATTGCTGGTGGTAAGGACAAGTGTGATTATGTTATCAATGAACTTGGTTTTGATGGTTGTATTGATTATAAAAATGAAAGTGTAAAAAGAGGAATAAAAAGAGAGTGCCCCGACGGAATTGACGTTTATTTTGATAATGTTGGTGGTGAGATTTTAGATTCTGCTCTTGTTTTTTTAAGAATGGGAGCTCGAATTGTAATCTGCGGAGCAATTTCGCAATACAACGAAATGTCAGCCAAAGGCCCAGATAATTATTTGTCTTTGCTTGTAAACAGAGCATCAATGAAAGGAATGGTTGTTTTTGATTATGCCAAAAATTATCCTACTGCAACTAAAGAAATGTCTCAATGGATTTTAGATGGTACTTTAAAATCAAAAGAGGATATTTACGAAGGAATAGAAAACTTTTATGAAGTTTTTAAAAAATTATTTAACGGAGACAAAAAAGGTAAATTAATATTAAAAATATAGATATGAGAGATGCATTAATCGTTTCAACAGCAAGAACTCCTTTGACAAAATCTTACAGAGGAACATTCAATAATACTACCGCTCCAACTATGGCTGGCTGGGCAATTGAAGAAGCAGTTAAAAGATCAGGAGTTGATCCAGAAAAAGTTGATGATGTTATCATGGGTGCAGCTTTGCAACAAGGAACACAACATTGTAATGTTGCCAGAAATGCTGCATTAGTTGCAGGTCTTCCAGTAACTGTTAGCGGAATGACATTAGACAGACAATGTTCATCTGGAATGATGGCTATTGCCACGGCTGCAAAACAAATTATAAGTGACGGAATGGATGTGGCTGTTGGAGGCGGCTTAGATTCAATTAGTTTGGTTCAAACTGAAAAAATGAATTTAGATAGGTGGGTTGATAAAAAGTTAATAGCAAAACACAAACATATATACATGCCAATGCTTAAGACTGCTGAGGTAGTAGCTAATAGATACAATATTTCAAGAGAATCTCAAGATGAATATTCTCTTCAAAGTCAGTTAAGAACTGCAAAAGGACAGGAAGATGGAAAATTTGATGATGAAATTATTTCAGTTACAACAACTATGGGTGTTATGGATAAGATAACTAAAGAGATTTCATTTGTTGAAAAGACTACATCCAAAGACGAGTGCAATAGACCTAATACAACTATAGAAGGATTAAGTTCACTTAAACCGGTTGTAGAAGGAGGATCAATAACTGCTGGAAATGCTAGTCAGCTTTCTGATGGTGCATCTGCATGTGTTTTGATGGAATCAAGTGTTGCTGCGAAGCATAATGTTACACCACTTGGAATTTACAGAGGAATTGCAGTTGCCGGATGTGAACCAGACGAAATGGGTATTGGACCAATATATGCTGTTCCTAAATTGTTAAAGCAAAATGGTCTTAAAATGAGTGACATTGGACTCTGGGAGCTTAATGAAGCATTTGCTGTTCAAGTGATTTATTGCAGAGATGTTCTTGGAATTCCTAATGAAATTTTAAATGTGAATGGAGGTTCTATTTCAATAGGACATCCTTATGGTATGAGTGGATCAAGAATGGTTGGTCATGCACTAATTGAAGGTAAAAGAAGAGGCGTTAAATATGTAGTTTCAACAATGTGTGTTGGTGGAGGAATGGGAGCTGCAGGTCTTTTTGAAGTTATTTAATTTAGCATAATAAAAAAATAATAAAGTTTAATTAATAAAATATAATATGAAAAGATTAGAAGGTCAAGTTGCTATTGTTACAGGTGGAGCACGTGGGATAGGTAAGGGAATCTGTGAAGTTTTTTGCAGAGAAGGAGCTACTGTAGCGTTATGGGATGTTTTAGACGGAACTGAAACAGTAAATGAAATAACACAAAATGGTGGAAAAATATTTTTTCAAAAAGTTGATGTAACAGATCAAAGCTCTGTAGATAATGCTATTGAAGAGATCATTAAACAGCATGGTAAAATTGAGATTTTAATTAATAATGCTGGAATCATCAGAGACAAATCGTTCTTGAAAATGTCAGAAGAAGAATGGGATTCAGTAATTAATGTAAATCTTAAATCCTTGTACGTAGTAACAAGATCTGTAGTTCCACATATGAAAGAAAATGGATATGGAAGAATCGTCTCAGCTTCCTCTATTAATGGAACAGCAGGTGCTTTTGGACAAACCAATTATTGTGCTACTAAAGCTGGAATTTCTGGTTTTACAAGAGCACTTTGCAAAGAGGTTGGTAGACACGGAATTACTGCAAATGCAGTAGCACCAGGTTTTGTAAAATCTGTAATGTCCGACAGTATGCCTGAAGAAATTATCAAGGGTGCAGTTAAAATGATTCCAGTTGGTAGAATTGGTACACCTGAAGATATGGGTCATGCTTATTTGTTTTTAGCATCTAAAGAATCAGGATTTGTAAGTGGAATAACTCTACATGCAAATGGTGGATCAATGCCGATGTAAAATTTAAAATTATAATTATGAATAATAACGAAGCATATAAAACTAGTTTCAAGAATTTGGAAGAACTGAGTAGCTCTGTTGGTAAAGAACTTGGAGTTTCTGAATGGATTGAAATCACACAAGAAAATATAAATATTTTTGCTAAAATCACTCAAGATGAACAATGGATTCATATAGATAAAGAAAAATCAAAAAAACATTCGCCGTATAAAACAACAATTGCACATGGTTTTATGATATTATCTCTAGCCTCCAGGTTTTCTTATGATACTTTAAACTTAGAAAGTGTTAAAATGGGGGTCAATTACGGAGTAGATAGGGTTCGTTTTACTAGTGCTACTCCATCTGGTGGATTTGTAAGAGGAAGAGTTTCTCTATTAGAGTGCGAAAAGAAAGATGGAAGTGCAAAATATAAATTAGGAATAACTGTAGAATTAAACGGTCAAGAAAAACCAGTTTGTGTTGCTGAAACCTTAGCAATTGCTTACGAATAAAATTAGTATTATGGAGAATAAAGCAGTTTTATTAGAGATTTTCGAAAGTATTGCACTTATAACTTTAAATAGACCAGAAAGATATAATGCAGTTAATCAAGATTTAATTGAAGGAATTAATTATGTATTTTCTGTTATAAAAAATGACGATAATATAAGGGCTGTAGTTTTAACTGGAAATGGAAAAGGCTTTTGTTCTGGAGCAGATTTGACAACTATGGGAACTTTATCTCCAGAAGACTCAAGAGATTATATAATTGATAATTATAAACCAATTTTAAATAATTTTTTAAGTCTAAGGAAACCAATTATAGGAGCAATAAATGGTACTGCTGCTGGTGTTGGTGCTGCTTTTGCTTTAGCTTGTGATTTTAGAGTCATGAGTAAAGAAAGTGCATTATTGTATGCTTTTATTAATATTGGGCTAGGACCTGATGGAGGCGCTAGTTGGTTGCTTTCTAGACAAGTTGGTTATAGTAAGGCCTTAGAGATTGCTACAGGTGGTAAAAGAGTAATGGGTGAAGAATGTTTTAAACTGGGTTTAACTAATAAATTAGTTGAATCAAATGAAATCATAGATGTTGCAAAAAGTTGGGCTATAGAGTTATCAAAAAAACCAACTGTTGGAATAGGTATTACAAAACAAGACATGAATTTTTCTTTAAATAATGATTTGTTAAGTACTATAGAGTTTGAAGCCAAAGAACAAGTTGCAGCATTTTATAGTGAAGATTTAAAAGAAGGTGTAACTGCTTTTTTAGAAAAAAGAAAAGCTAATTTTAAAGGTAAATAATAAACGAAATGGAAACACAAGTTAAGGTAGATTTAACAAGTTTCAGGTTGGAAACAAGAAAATGGTTGGAAGAAAATTGTCCAAAGTCCATGCAAGAGCCTGTAACAGATGCAAATCAATTGTATTGGGGAGGTAGTAATGGAAAATTTAGTTCTAAGGATCAAGAAATATGGTTTAATAAAATGCTTGATAAAAAATGGATTGTTCCTTATTGGGAATCTAAATATGGAGGAGGAGGATTAAATCCAAAACAAAATAACATTTTAAATCAGGAAATGTCTAGATTGGGATGTAGAAAGCCTCATATCAATTTTGGTATATCAATGTTAGGTCCTGCTTTATTAAAGTTTGCTTCCGAAGAACAAAAAATTTATTATTTAAATCAAATTTGCAAAGGTGAAATAAGATGGGTACAAGGCTACAGTGAACCTAATGCGGGAAGTGATTTAGCTAATCTTCAAACTAAGGCTGAAGATAAGGGAGATCATTTTTTAGTTACTGGATCTAAAGTATGGACATCTTATGGTGATAAAGGAGATTTTATATTTTGTCTAGTTAGAACAAGTACTGAATCAAAACACACTGGAATAAGTTTTTTACTTATTGATATGAATTCTGAGGGAGTATCAACAAGACCCATAAAGTTAATAAGTGGAAAATCACCATTTGCTGAAACATTTTTTGATTCTGTTAAAGTTCCAAAAAAGAATTTGGTTGGTACTCTTAATGATGGTTGGACTATTGCCAAGTATTTATTGACTCATGAGCGTCAAATGATAGGAGGGATAGGCGATACAGATAAGAAAAAAACATTAAGTGAAGTCGCAATTGATTCTATCGGAGTTACTGATAAATTATTATCAAATTCTTCAATTAGATCAAAGATTGCAAACCTTGAAATGAATGAAAAAATTTTCGAATTAACAATTCAAAGAGCTTTAGACGAACACAAAGCAGGAAATAATTCAGGTGCAGTATCCTCATTTTTCAAATATTATGGGACTGAACTAGCTATGCAAAAAGAGGAATTAAGACTTGAGGTCAATGGATTTAATTCAACTGAATGGACAAGTGAAGAGTCTAATAATGGTAGAGAGGCTAGATATTTCAACAGATCAAAAGGTCATTCAATTGAAGGAGGAACACATGAAGTTCAGTTAAATATAATAGCAAAAAGAGTCCTTGGGCTCCCATCAAAATAATAATTATGGCACTTGTAATTAATGAAGAGCAAAACATGCTCAAATCTTCAGCAAAAGAATTGTTGGATTTAAAATCTCCAATTTCTCATATGAGAGAACTAAGAGATGATAATTATAATCAATTTGATATTGATTTGTGGAAAGAAATGGTAGAAATGGGATGGACAGCTTTAACAATTCCTGAGGAATACAATGGACTTAATTTTGGTTATGTTGGACTAGGTCAAGTTTTAGAAGAAATGGGGAGAAAGCTTACAGTTTCACCAATGATATCTACTGTGTTAGTTTCAACAACATTAATTTCTTTTTCTAAAAACGAAGTTTTAAAAAGAAAACTTTTTGATGAAATAATGAATGGAAAAAAGCTTTGTTCACTGGCTCATGAAGAAAGTTCTCACCACAATCCTAATGTTAACTTATCAATTATTTCAAAAAATGATGAGAAGTTTATTTTAAATGGCAAAAAGAGGTTTGTAATTGATGGATCAATTTCTGATTACTTAATTGTTTCAGCTAATAATGAATCCTCTGGTAAATTAGAGTTGATTATTTTAGATTCTAAATCAAAAGGGATTACTTTCAACAACAAAGTTCATATGGACTCTAAAAATTATTCTGATATTTCATTTAATAATGTTGAGTTTTCTAATAACGATTTTTTATCATCAAATGATGATGGTCAAAAACTTTTAAGTAAAACTCTTGATATATCTTGTGTTGGATTGGCAGCTGAAATGTTAGGTAATATTCAACAAGCATTTGAAATGACAATGCAATACCTGAAGGAGAGAGAACAATTTGGAGTAAAAATTGGTTCTTTTCAATCTCTACAGCACAGATCAGCAATAATGTTTGGAGAAATAGAATTGTGTAAATCTATTGTTTTAAAAGCTCTTCAAGCAATTGATTCTGACGATCAAAATTTACCTGAACTTGCAAGTTTAGCCAAATCAAAGTTAGGATTAACATCAAAATTAGTTACTAATGAAGCTGTGCAAATGCATGGAGGAATAGGAATGACAGATGATTCTGATATTGGTTTTTTTCTCAAGAGGACTAGAGTCACTCAAAGAACATTTGGAGATTCAAATTATCACTTAGATAGAGTGGCAAAAATAAATAACTATTAAATTATTTATTTACTTGTTTTTGGTAGGTACTTTCAAATATTTTGTCAGCATTTGAAGTTTCAAAACCATCTCGTCTGTGAGAAGAATTAATTTTATTAGATTCTAATTCTTTAAACTTTGGTAATATTTTTCTTTCAGCAAATTCTACGTAGCTCCCTGAAATTAATGATTTACCCTCCTTAAAGTTAGCATTGATTTTATTAGCTACAGAACTACTTTGAAGAAGTAATCCGTCTTTACTTTTTTTAATTATTCCACCTGAATCATTAAGTTTTATTCCTATACTAATTAGAAATTTATTAAAATTTTCTAATGAATTGTAATTCTTTTTTAGTTCGTGAACGCTAATTGTATAATGATTTAAATAATACCTATTGTAAATCACCCAGGACCCGTATTCAGTTTCTTTTAATAATTGATTATAATGATCTAGGTTGGGTAGACTCCATAAAGGTTTACTTAAGAAATCTATAATTTCATTAGCATTATTTAGATTGATCGAATCAACGGGATCTTTTTTAACCTGATTTGTGTAATGTTTAATAATTTTTTGTGCATTTTTTGACAATTCATTTACTTTTAACTCACTTATAAAAATTCTTGGCATATTTTTTTCATCATGAGAATACCAGTACGCGTTAAGTTTTTTTTGTTCGAAGGAATAAAAGTCTCTTTTTTTATATCCGTGTTTTAAAAATATTTTTTCAAATGAATTAATACCAAGATTATCAACTGCCATAGTTCGAAAAGCAATATGATCATTTATTATTTCAGACTGATCAGAAATAATATTATTCAAAACCATTGCATTGGTTATTTTAGTTACATCCGGAACTCTTTTGGAATATGTTTCAAATAATGATTCTAAAACTAGGTTTATTGTATTCTTTTCTTGAAACTTCATATTTTAAAGTTAATCTAAAAATAATTTCCCTGAATCTGTTTCTAAAAACTTTTCAAAAGGAATTTCTTCTTGTTTAATAAACCCTTTTTGTTTTAATGAACCTTTGTTGACCATTTCTATTACTGAAACTAATGAAGCTGCAGTTGTCCAAGAAATAGCTCTCCATTTATGACCTTGAATTTCAATAGGATAAAATGCTTTAAAGTATTCACTTCTTGAAATTTTTTTGTTTTTCCAGCCTTCAACTACAGCATAAACATAAACTACATCTTCTTCTACGGGTGGTTTAGCATTGCTTAGTATTTTTTCTAACTGAGGTTTGTCGTTTTTTAAAATTAGTTCATACATTAAAAATCTCATTAACTTTCCATGACCAGGGTATCTAATAGTTTTATAGTTTAACGTATCAACTTTTCCTTCATAAGTGTCACACATTGTTCCTAGTCCACCAGAAGTTGCAAATGCTTCAAATTCTTGTCCTTCAATATTTATATATTCAAATCCATCAAGAGATGGCACCATTTTTTTAACGCCATTTTGAATAACTTGAGCATCATTAATGTATTCATTAATAACACCTTCAGGTGACCATGTGAAAGAATATGCTAATTGTCCATTAGGATACCTTGGTAATGCACCAACTCTAAGCTCAATATCTCTTAATTTATCAAACTCGTTTGCTAAGTTGTTTCCTATTATACCTATAAGACCAGGTGCTAATCCGCATTGTGGTGCCATAATTTTTTTTGAATTTTCACTAAGAGACTTTATATAATCAGTTGTTTCAATATCCTCAGTTAAATCAAAATAGTTCATGTCTAAATCATAAGCAATTTTTGCTATATTTTTATTTAAAAAAAAAGGTAAAGCAGAAACTACAGTATCAAAATCTTTAAAAACAGTTATTAAGTTCTCTTTGTTTTTAACATCAGTTTCGATAACGTTAAAAGGTAGTTTGAAATCATAATGTGGTTTGTTTTGATCTAATCCAGAAACATTAAAATTTTTACTCAGTAGTACCCCGACTAAGGTTCCAACTTTTCCAAGACCAAGAACTAGTATATTCTTCATATTATAACAATTTATTAATATTTTGTTATAAATATAACAATTTAAAGTCATAAATTTCCATTTTTATTTTCATGAATTTAATTAAGTTAATTTGGGATTTTAGAGGTCCTGTTTCAAAAAAAACTGCTTATCATTTTCATTCTCATCTAAAAGAATTTCTTTCTTTAGAAAAAATGTCCGAATATAAAACCGGTTTAGAGAAAAATAGTGATCATCACTCAATAGTATTTGTTATAACTAATTCTGAAGATTTAGATCTTTTTAAAAAAAAACTTAAGCCAAATAGAGGACAAAAAGTATCTTAATTTACTTTACTCTATCACTTTATATTTACTAACTTGTTTAAATAAATTTATAGTTATGACCAAGGAAAGAGAATTTGATGTTATTATATGGGGAGGTACGGGATTTACAGGGTCACTAGTTGTGGAGTATATTTATAATAACTATAAAAATAAAAGTCTTAAATGGGCAATTGCAGGTAGAAGTATTGAAAAATTAAATAACGTTCGATTAAAGTTTGCTGATGATTCAATTCCTATTATTTCTGCCAATAGTGACGATTTAGCTAGTCTTCAATCAATGGTTAAAAGATCTAAGGTTGTTTGCACTACTGTCGGCCCATATGCTCTGTATGGATCAAATTTGGTTAAAGCATGTGTAGAAAGTAAAACACATTATTGCGATTTGGCTGGAGAGGTTCAGTGGATTAGAAAAATGATCGACCAGTATCATCAAAAAGCTAAATCTAATAATGTCAAAATTGTTAACTGTTGTGGATTTGATTCAATTCCTTCTGACATGGGTGTCTATTTTATTTATAAAGATGCTCTAAAATTAAACAAAACCATAAGTAAAATTGAGATGAGAGTTGCTGGTGCAAAAGGTGGTATTAGTGGTGGTACTTATGAAAGTTTGAGTAACGTGAATAAAGAAGCTCTCAAAGACAATGAAATTTTTAAAACAGTGATCAGCCCTTATGGACTAAACCCCATTGGAGAACAAAGCGGGCCTGATAAATATGACCTTAGAAAAGTAAAATATGATAAGACATCAAAAAATTGGATTGGTCCATTTATAATGGCTGCTATAAATACTAAGATAGTTAGAAGAAGTAATGCTTTAAGTGGATATTTGTATGGAAAAGATTTTGAATATGATGAGGCAACTTTGGGTGGAAAAGGATTTAATGGCAGAGTAAAAAGTGTTTTAATGTCAATACCATTAGCAATTGTTATGCTTGCAAAACCTGGATCAATTATAAAGAAGATGGTTGATAAAATATTACCAAGTGCTGGTGAAGGACCCTCAAAAAAAGATCGTGAAAATGGATATTTTAATTTGAGATTCTACGTTACTTATAAAGATGGATCCAATTCCATAGCTAAAGTTACTGGAGATAGGGACCCAGGATACGGTTCAACATCAAAAATGCTAAGTGAATCTGCCATATGCTTAGCTATGGATAAATTGGATAGCCTAGATGGTGTTATTACACCCTCTACAGCAATGGGAGATAATTTACTGGAGAGGTTAGAAAATAAATCAGGATTAACTTTTAATATTAAACATATATGAAAGATGTTAAATCAACCTTTGCTAGTTTAATAGGTCTCTTAATAATATTTTGTTTTATAATTTTTTATAATAATTCAGAACAAGTTGATGATATTAAAGAAATAAATGATTGGGAAACTATTTTTAATGGTGAAGATTTTGATGGATGGGATATTAAAATTAGAGGAAAAGAATTAGGTGACAATTTTAAAAATACATTCAAAGTCAAAGATGGTTCTTTAAAAGTTTCTTATGAGCAATATGAAAATTTTAATGATAGATTTGGCCATATTTTTTTTACTAAATCTAAATTCAAAAATTATCATTTAAGTTTAGAATATAAATTTAGTGGAGAGCATCTTTCTGGTGCTCCAGGATGGTCAATTAAAAATAGTGGTATAATGCTACATTCTCAGCATCCATCTACTATGCTTTTAGATCAAGATTTTCCTGTTAGTTCTGAGGTCCAGCTTTTAGGAGGATTGGGAACCGGACAAAGATCAACAGCAAATATGTGTTCACCTGGAATTGATGTTGATATTAACTCTGAAAAAGCAAAATACCACTGTATAAATTCTAATTCCAAAACGTATCATAACGACGATTGGGTTAAAGTTGAAGTAATTGTTAAATCCAATAATATAGTTCATCACATTGTTGAAAATGATACAGTGATTTCTTATTCTAATTTAAGAGTAGGAGGTGATAAAATTCCAGCCAATTATCTTAACAGAGTAGGAGAGCCGCTTTTTGAAGGTTATATATCACTTCAATCTGAAGGTCATCCTGTTGAATTCAAAAATATAAAAATTAAAAATTTAGATTAATGTTACATTCTTTTTTGAATGTTTTTTATATTTGATTATACTTTAAACTAATTTATTATGAAAAATTTATTATTACTATCATTTATTTCTTTATTGATGTTTTCATGTGAAACAACACCCAAGGAAATAGAAAAAGGTCCTGCGCCTGGTTACTTGTTAACAGCTGATGGAACTAAAATTGATGCTAGGGATGCTGATCCTTCAAATTTAGCAATATGGGAAAAATATATGGAAGCCCATAATAACAAGGATTTTGAAACAATAGCTAGTATGAATCATGATTCAATTGTTTTAAATCTTTGGGATGGAAGAAATTTAATGGGTAACGATACTCACATTGATGTTTTAAAAGGATATATTGAAGAATTTAATCCTACTTGGAACACTTTCTTTTCTTATACAATGCATGTAGATGGTCAAGTTGGTGATTGGGTTATTACTGGACATGAAATAAAACAAACTGAAAATGGTGAAGAGAAATCTCTTTCCGACGTTTTAGATGTTTTTATTGTTGATCAAAAAATAAGAAGGATTATTGTTTATCGTAAGAATAATTAATAAAACTTTTACAATAAAGAAAAAGGGGATTATTTAATCCCCTTTTTTTGTGACCTCGGCAGGATTCAAACCTGCAACCTCTTGAGCCGTAATCAAGTGCACTATTCAGTTATGCTACGAGGCCTTTTTTATTAGAAATGCGAATTTAGCATTATTTTTGTAATAATATTCTCATAATATTTATATAAATGAAAAAAAGCAAGCCTGATAACGTAGTTTTTGATGAGGAGTCAAATAAATATAATGCTTCAATTTTACCCTACGCATCAAGTGTAGGTGCACCATCAATAAAAATTGAAGATAATAAGAGTTGGAAGGAAAGAGGAGTCGCTAAAGTCAATAAAAAAATTAGTCTAAAGTTTGACGAATTAAAATCAGACTATGAAAAATTAATTGATGATTTTAAATGGAACGAAATAATATATAATTCTAAATTCTCTTTTGAACCTGTTATTGGAGATACATATTATTTATACATCGATAAGTCAAATGAATATTTTTTATCTTTAATTAATCCTGAATCTTGGAAGAAAGAATGTGTGGGGAAATTTTCTCTAAACAGTGAGGGAAAATGGATTAGATCTATTTAAAAGTTTCTTTTAGTGTTTCATTTAATCCATAATCAGCCTTCCATTTCCAATCTCTTTTAGCAAACGAATCATCTATTTTTTTTGGCCATGTTTTAGCAATTTTATTTCTAAAATCAGGTTTATAAATAACATTTCCTTTACATCCTATTTCTTTTAACTTTTCAAAGAGTTCTAAAGGTGTTATGCTAAAGCCAGTTATATTATAAGAATCTTTGACACTGAGTTTAATCTTATCAGTCGACATATACTTTATTGTACCCATAACAGCATCATTAATATAAAGCATTGGAAGTCTAGAATTTTTGTTTAAAAAACAAGTATAGTTTTCTCCTTTTTTTAATGATTCAATCATTTCCATAACATAATCAGTTGTACCACCACCAGGCTTAGATTCGAATGAAATAATACCAGGATACCTTAAGGACCTAATGTCTAAATCAAATTTATTATTGTAATAACTAATTAGTTTTTCTCCTGAAAGTTTAGAAATACCGTAGATAGTTGAAGGATTCAGAACAGGATCTTGATTAACATTTTCAAGACCAGATTTTGTTCCAAAAACCGCAATTGAACTAGGCCAAAAGATTTTATTTATTTTATTTGTAATAGAAATTTCAATAATATTTTGAAAACTTTCCATGTTTAATTTCCAAGAATTAAATGGGTTTTCTTCACCTTTAGCAGAAAGTATGGCTACCAGATGATATATAGTATTAATTTTATATTTTTTAACAAGATTATCTAATCTCTCTATATCCATTGCATTAGCAACTTCAAAATCGCAATTTAATTTGTTTTTAGGGGATCTAATATCTGAAGCTAAAACATATATATTATTTTTAATAAAATACTTTATAAATTCCTGACCTAATTGACCTAATGCTCCAGTAATTAATATTCTTTCCATTACTAAATAAAAATTATACTTTTATTGATTAATAAATAAATATGTACGAATCTATACAAAAAAGACTTATAAAGGAGCTAGATGAGATTAAAATTTCAGGGAGATATAAAAATGAAAGAATTATTAACTCTAGTCAGGGTTCAACAATTAATGTAGATAACAGTAAAGTATTAAATTTTTGTGCTAATAATTATTTAGGTTTAGCTTCAAATAATCAAGTTATAAAACGAGCAAAAGATACTTTAGAAAGTCATGGTTTTGGAATGGCTTCAGTAAGATTTATATGTGGAACTCAAGATATACACAAAGAACTTGAGTTGAAAATTTCAGAATTTTTAAAAAAAGAAGATACAATATTGTATGCAGCAGCTTTTGATGCTAATGGCGGATTATTTGAACCATTATTTAATGATCAAGATGCAATAATTAGTGATGCGTTAAATCACGCCTCAATCATTGATGGAATCAGATTATGTAAGGCAAAAAGATTTCGTTATAAACACAACGATATGGAAGATTTAGAACTTCAACTTAAAAATTCAAATGATTGTAGAAGTAAAATTATAGTTACGGATGGAGTTTTTTCGATGGATGGTACAATTGCCCAGCTTGACAAAATATGTGAATTAGCAAATAAATATGATGCTTTAGTTATGTCTGATGAGTGTCATTCTACTGGATTTGTTGGTCCCACTGGAAGAGGAGTTCCTGAAGAATTAAATGTAATTGATCAAGTAGATATAGTTACTGGAACTCTTGGAAAAGCTCTTGGTGGTGCTTCCGGCGGATTTACAAGCGGACCTAAAGAAATAATAGACATACTGAGACAAAAATCACGTCCTTATTTGTTTTCAAATACTTTAGCTCCCTCAATAGTGGGAGCTTCTATAGGAGTTTTAGATGTTTTAGAAAATGATACTTCCCATTTAAAAAAGCTAAAAGAAAACACAAAGTATTTTAGACAAAAAATTTCAAAATTTGGTTTTGACATTAAGCCTGGAAATCATCCAATCGTTCCTGTTATGCTTTACGATGATCATCTTGCTCAAGAAATGTCCTCTGAATTATTAAAATTAAATATATATGTAATTGGCTTTTTTTATCCTGTAGTACCTAAAGGTCAAGCAAGAATCAGAGTGCAAATTTCAGCTTCTCATTCAATTCAAGATATTGATAAAGCACTGAACGCATTTTACGAAGTTGGAAAGAAATTAAAAGTAATATAGATTTTAGTTCTAATCCAAACTGTTTTTTGTTATATAGTATCTCCAACCCAATAATAAAATTTGAAACTTTGTTGCTTTAATGGGATCCACTCTGTTTTTAGTTAAACTTGGTAGTAAAACTTTATTAATCTTTGCTAAGATTTTAAATATATTTTTCATTTAATTAAATATATAATTCATGTGTTATCTTTACCAAAAATAAATATATGGATTTAAATACTATTTCCTTGTTAATTTTTGGCTTAACCGTCTTAATCATTGGAGGAAATTTATTATTAAAAGCCGCAGTTTCAATATCACTTAGATTTGGTATTCCTAAATTATTGATAGGGATGACAGTAGTTTCATTAGCAACTTCAGCACCAGAACTAATTGTTAGTATTAAATCAGCCTTAAAAGGATCACCTGACTTGGCCATTTCTAATGTTTTAGGCTCAAATATTGCAAATCTTGGATTAGTTTTAGGAATAACAATACTATTCTCACCCATTAGTATTTCTAAAAGTGTTTATAAGAAAGAGTGGCCAATTATGATGTTTTCTTCCGTTTATTTTTTAATTGTAATACTAGATGGTGCTATTAGTAAAATAGAAGGAGGTATTTTAGTTTGTTTTTTAGTCATGACTATTTCAGCTTTAATAAAACTTCGTGATAAATCTGAAGTTGAGTTGGAAAATAGCAGTGAAGAGTCACTTTTAAAATCTCTTTTTATATTATTTTTTGGAGGTTTATTTCTTTACTATGGTTCAGAGTGGTTTATTGATGGAGCAATAATGTTAGCTAATTCATTTGGAATTAGTGAAAGAATTATTGGAATAACTGTTGTTTCTGTTGGAACAAGCATTCCTGAACTAGTAACATCTCTAATAGCAGTTCTAAATAAAGAGAAAAGTATTTCATTGGGGAATTTATTAGGCTCAAATATATTTAATGTTTTTGCAGTTCTAGGAATTACATCACTTGTTGCACCATTGAAGGTATTAGATCAGAGCATTATAAATTATGATATATATGTAATGTTGTTTTTCGCAGCATTAGTACTTCCTTTAATATTTTTTCCCAAAAAACTTGTTTTGGGTAGAAAAGAGGGGGTTATAATTCTATTGTGTTACACTGTTTACATATATCAACTATTTCTTAATTAACTTATTTTCAAAAAAAAACCCTCTAAAAAGAGGGGTTTTTTCAAGTTATATAAATTATTAAACCTTAGCAGATTTAACAGTTTTTACAATTCTTCCAGCAATCTTGTAAGGATCTCCGTTTGATGCAGGTCTTCTATCTTCTAACCATCCTTTCCAACCTTTTTCAACAGTAATAATTGGAATTCTAATTGATGCTCCTCTATCAGAAATACCGTAACTAAAATCATTTATAGATGCTGTTTCGTGAAGACCAGTTAGCCTTTGATCATTAAATTCTCCATAGACACTAATATGTTCTTTTACAACGGGTCTAAAAGCTTCACAAACTGCTTCATATGTTTTTTGTGAACCACAAGTTCTTAATAAT
The DNA here is from genome assembly GCA_902510655.1 of uncultured Bacteroidota bacterium. Classification (GTDB taxonomy): domain Bacteria; phylum Bacteroidota; class Bacteroidia; order Flavobacteriales; family Flavobacteriaceae; genus MAG-121220-bin8. Next base: position 17,158 of record CABXBY010000004.1, read on the forward strand.
GTATTTGAAAAGTTAGCATGCATACCACTTCCGTTCCAATCTCCTTTTATTGGTTTTGGATGGTATTCAATATAATATCCGTATTTTTCAGTTATTCTATCTAATAAATATCTAGCAACCCAAATTTCATCTCCAGCTTTTTTAGCACCTTTTGCGAATAATTGAAATTCCCATTGACCACTAGCAACTTCTTGGTTGATCCCTTCAAAATTTAATCCTGCTTCAATACATTGATCTGCATGTTCTTCTACTAATTCACGACCGTGTGTATTTTTTCCTCCAACAGAACAGTAATACATTCCTTGTGGACCCGGGTAACCACCAACAGGGAATCCTAATGGTAATAAAGTATCACAATCCATAATAAAATATTCTTGTTCAAACCCAAACCAAAAGTCATTATCATCATCATCAATTGTTGCTCTAGCATTAGATTCATGGGCTGATCCATCAGCATTTAACACCTCAGTCATAACTAAGAATCCATTAACTCTGTCAGGATCTTGATATATTGCAACTGGTTTAAGTAAACAGTCTGATGAGCCCCCTTCAGCTTGTTTTGTAGATGAACCGTCAAATGACCAGATTGGACAATCTTCAAGTTTTCCACTAAAATCTTCTATGACTTTAGTTTTACTTCTCATGTTTTGGGTTGGTTTATAACCGTCCAACCAAATGTATTCTAATTTAGATTTACTCATTTTATAAAAATATTTAATAAATTATTTATTGTTTAAAAATAAAATATATTATTGATTTTAAGCGATTTAACTTTTTAAAAGATATAAACAGAATCCATTTTTATTAATATTGTATTTTTTTATAATATTTTTTTTCTTTTTAATAATTTTTAGATTAAAAATTGATTTTTTGATATTTTTTTATAAAATTATTTAGTTCAAATAAAATTTTAAATCCTTACCATTACTTGTATCTTTGTTTCAGATGAGTGAAAAAAAAATAGATCGTTATAGTTTGAGGGGTGTTTCGGCCGATAAAGTAGATGTTCATAACGCTATTAAAAATGTTGATAAAGGTTTGTTTCCAAAAGCATTTTGCAAAATAGTTCCTGACTATCTTTCAGGTAACTCAAATTACTGTTTAGTAATGCATGCTGATGGAGCTGGAACAAAATCTTCATTAGCTTATATGTACTGGAAAGAGACAGGAGATTTATCTGTTTGGAAAGGAATTGCTCAAGATGCACTAATAATGAATATTGATGATTTATTGTGTGTAGGTGCCGTTGACAATATTTTACTTTCATCAACAATTGGTAGAAATAAGAATTTGATTCCTGGTGAGGTAATCAAAGCAATTATAGAAGGAACAGAGGAGTTAATTCTTGAAATGTCTAATTATGGTGTAAATATAAAGTCAACGGGAGGTGAAACTGCGGATGTTGGAGACTTAGTTAGAACTATAATTGTTGATTCAACAGTTGTAGCTAGAATGAAGAAATCAGATATTATTGATAATTCTAAAATAACAGATGGAGATGTGATAATCGGTTTAGAATCTTTTGGAAAAGCAAATTATGAATCTGAATATAATGGTGGTATGGGAAGTAATGGTTTGACATCTGCTAGACACGATGTTTTTAATAAAAATCTAGCTTTAAAATACCCTGAAAGCTTTGATCCTTTAGTGCCTGACGAACTAATATATTCTGGTTCTTATGATCTTAAACAAAGAATAGAGGGTGTTGATTTAGATGCTGGAAAATTAGTGCTTTCTCCAACTAGAACTTATGCTCCAGTCATAAAAAAAATTTTAAACAAGTATGATTCTAGTACGATTCATGGAATGATTCATTGCAGCGGTGGAGCTCAGACTAAAATTCTACATTTTATTGATAATTTACATATCATAAAAGATAATTTATTTCAAACTCCTAAATTATTTGAAATTATAAAAAATGAATCTGATACTGATTGGAAGGAAATGTATAAGGTTTTTAATATGGGACATAGAATGGAGATGTATGTTGATTCAAGCGTAGCTAATAATATAATAGAAATTTCAAAATCATTTGGAGTTGATGCTAAAATAATTGGAAAAGTAGAGGCTAGTGATTCAAAAAAACTAACTATTATTTCAGATCATGGAACTTTTGAATACTAATAAATTTCAAAATATTATAAATTCGTAAATATTAATTTTTTTTAAATGTTAGATAAGTTAAATATTGTTCAACAAAGATATAATGAGGTTTCAGATCTTATTATACAACCTGATATTATAACTGATCAAAAGAGATATATTAAACTAAATAAGGAATATAAAGATCTTGGTATTTTAATTGAAAAGAAAAAAAAGTATGAAAGTTTAATTTCTAACAAAGAAGAAGCAGAGGAGATTATTAAAATTGAAGATGACAAAGAAATGCTAGAAATGGCAAATCAAGAATTAAAGGATTCAAAAGAAAAAATAAAATCAATTGAAGAAGAAATCAAATTTTTATTAATTCCAAAAGATCCAGATGATTCAAAAAATGTTGTTGTTGAGTTAAGGGCAGGAACTGGGGGAGATGAAGCTAGTATTTTTGCTGGTGATCTTTTTAGAATGTACACTAAATATTGTGAGGGAAGAAATTGGAAAGTAAGTTTAGTAGATGCTAGCCCTGGAACTGCTGGTGGATATAAAGAAATAATATTTGAGGTTTCAGGAAATGAAGAAGTTTATGGTCTTCTTAAGTTTGAATCTGGTGTTCATCGTGTTCAGAGAGTTCCTCAAACTGAAACTCAGGGAAGAGTTCATACATCTGCTGCAACTGTTATGGTTTTACCTGAAGCCGAGGAGTTTGATGTTGAAATTAACATGAATGATGTTCGCATAGATTATTTTTGTTCATCAGGTCCTGGAGGACAATCTGTAAATACAACATATTCAGCTGTAAGATTAACACACACACCTACAGGAATTGTAGCTCAATGTCAGGATCAAAAATCACAACATAAAAATAAGGATAAAGCTTTAAAAGTTCTTAGATCTCGACTATACGAATTAGAACTAAACAAGAAATTGGAAGAGGATTCTTTAAAAAGAAACTCTATGGTTTCTTCTGGTGATAGATCTGCTAAAATTAGAACATACAACTATCCTCAAGGAAGAGTTACTGATCATCGAATAGGATTAACATTATATGATTTGCAGAATATTGTAAACGGAGACATACAGAAAATCATTGATGAACTGAAAATTGTTCAAAATAATGAATTACTTAAAAATTCAGAAGAAGTTTTTTAATTTATGAAAACAAGTTTTTTAAAAGATCAAATTATTTCTAAAAATTCATTCCTTTGTCTGGGACTTGATAGTGATATCAATAAAATACCATCTTTTTTATTAAAAAAATCTGATCCAATTTTTAGTTTTAATAAGTTACTATTAGATTCTTTAAACGAGCTTATTGTCTCTGTTAAAATTAACACTGCTTTTTATGAAGTTGATGGGTCAAAAGGATGGGAAACCCTGGAAAAAACGATTGATTATATAAACCAAAAATATCCAAATTTGTTTACTATTGCTGATGCAAAAAGAGGAGATATTGGAAACACATCTGATATGTATGCTCAAGCTTTTTTTAATCACATGAAATTTGATTCCATTACTGTTTCTCCTTACATGGGCAATGACTCTATAGAGCCATTTCTTAAATATAAAGATAAACACACGATAGTGTTAGGCTTAACCTCAAATAAAGGAGCAAATGATTTTCAGTTTTCGACAAATACAGATCAAGATTTATTTAAAAAAGTTTTAGTTAAATCTCAAGAATGGAAAAACTCTGAAAACCTCATGTATGTTGTTGGTGCTACTAAGGCTTCATTTCTTAAAGATGTGAGATTAATTGTACCAAATAGTTTTTTGTTAATCCCAGGCGTTGGAGCTCAAGGTGGTAATTTAGAAGATACTTATAAAAATGGAGTAAATGATCAGATAGGTATTTTGATTAATTCATCAAGATCTATCATATATGCTGGTAATGATGAGAATTTTCTTAAAAAATCATATGAGGAAGCTAAAAAACTTCAGTCTAAAATGAGTATTTTATTAAATAATAATGATTAACTATTCGATTTACAAAAATAATAATTCAAATGAATGGGTGACATTTGTGCATGGTGCAGGTGGAAGCTCATCTATTTGGTTTAGACAAATAAAAGAGTTTAAGAGATTTTTTAATGTCATTCTTTTAGATTTAAGAGGTCACGGTAAGTCTAAATATCATTTCACAAATGTTTTTGAAAAAAAATATACATTTAAATCAATTTCAAATGACATTGTTGAAGTTTTAAATAAAGAAAATATTAGAAGCTCTCATTTTATAGGAATATCATTAGGAACAATCTTAATCCGTCAATTAGCTGAATATTATCCTAAAATGGTTAAAAGTATGATAATGGCTGGAGCTATAATGAAGCTTAATTTTCGTTCAAGATTTTTGATTAAACTTGGTTCGGTTTTTAAATCCGTAGTGCCCTACATATGGATTTATAAACTCTTTGCATTTGTAATCATGCCCTATGAAAATCATAAAAAATCAAGACTTTTGTTTATAAATGAGGCTAAGAAATTGTACCAAAAAGAATTTATGAGATGGTATAAATTAACATCTGAATTGAACCCATTATTGAAACTTTTTAGACAAGTTGAATTAAAAATTCCTACACTATATCTAATGGGATCAGAAGATTATATGTTTCTAGAATCAATTAAACATGTTACCAGGGAGCATAAGAACTCAAAACTTATCGTTGTTCCAGAGTGTGGCCATGTTGTCAATGTTGATAAGCCTGAAATATTTAATAACTCTAGTATATCATTCTTAAGAAATTTAATTAATAAAAAATAATAGTTTAATTTTTTTTGATTTATTTTATTCCAGGCTGAGTTATTTTAAAATTTTCTTCTATTTTTTTATTATAAACCATTTCTTTAACTTTTTTGAGTAACAATTTAGAATCATAAACTATTCCATCCTTAATTGTGTATTTAACTCCTCCAACACGAACTACTTCATTGTTGTCATTTAATTTAATTGCACCAGTACCATATAAAACTTTAAGATTTTCTAATGGGTTTTCTTCAATTACAACAAGATCTGCTAATTTACCCACTTCAATTGATCCAATTTTCTTTTCTGCACCTAGTGCTTCAGCACCATTTAGAGTAGCTGAACGAATAATTTCTAATGGATGAAATCCGGCTTCTCTCAAAAGTTCTAGTTCTCTTATATATGCAAATCCATATAGTTGATAGATGAAACCTGAGTCAGAACCTGTTGTTACTCTTCCTCCACGATTTTTAAATTCATTAATAAAGATCATCCATAATCTATAGTTGTTTTTCCACTGAACCTCTTGCTCAGTCCCCCAATAGTGCCAATATGAACCATGTGAAATCTTACTTGGCTCATAAAATCTCCATAAAGTTGGTAAAGTATACTCTTCATGCCATTCAGCGCGTCTCGCCCTATGTAAATCTCTACTAGCTTCATAAATATTAAAAGTAGGATCAATAGTGAAGTCAAGCTTTATTAATTCATTCATTACATTATTCCAATGTTCACTGTAGGGTTTTGCAGATTGTTCCCAAAGCTTCCCTGCTTCTTCAAATCTATGCTGTTCATTTTGGTAGTTATAGTTTGGCGGGTAGTTTTGAACTGTTTTATCATTAAATAAAGCTTCAGGTAATCCGTACCAGTGTTCCATTGTAGTTAAGCCAGCTTTTGCTGAGTTTAAAACATTCCATTTAGCTACGTTCATTTGAGCGTGATGGAAAGCCGATCTCAATCCAAGTCTTTTGTTTTCTTTTATTGCAGCTTCTAATATTGCAGGATTTGCTCCAAAGAATTTAATTCCATCAGCACCATTTTTTGCATTTTCTCTCACCCATTTTATTGCATCTTCTTTGTTGTTTATTTCTGCTCCACTTCCAAATCCAGTGTAAGAAAATATTCTTGGAGCAATTATTGAATTTTTTTCACTCTTTCTTTTTAAATCTAGTGTAAAATCTAATCCTCTTCCACTTGGTTCTCTAATTGTTGTAATTCCATGAGCCATCCAAAGATTAAAAACATACTCTGGATCAGCTCCTTGAGATATTCCTCCAATATGTCCATGCATGTCTATAAAACCAGGTAAAACAAACATCCCGGTATAGTCAAGTTCAATTCCATTTTTTTCAAGTTTAGGACCATTTCTTCTTTTATTAACCCCTGGATAGCCTACCACTTGAATTTTGGTTATAATATTTTTTTTAATTTCTATATCTACCGGGCCAATTGGTGGTGCTCCATTTCCATTAATTAGGGTAACCCCCCTTAAAACAAGTTGTTCATAAGGACCTTGACTAATTTCGTTTTGACTATATGTATAAAAAAACTGCAACATTATTATTAAATAACATTGCAGTTTGTAAAGAAAATTTATTTTCATGATACTAATTTTTCATGAAAATAGTTATAAATAATTAGTTTATTGAAAAATCTCCATATGCTCTTGTTCCGTGCTCCGCAATATCTAAACCATCTTCTTCTTCTTTTTCATCTACTCTTAGCCCTACTATTGATCTGACAATTAAAGTAATAATTGTTCCACCTATTACACAGAAAACACCAGTAATTCCTACACATGCTAATTGAACCATAAATTGATTAAATCCAGCTAACTCTCCAAATAAACCTACTGCTAAAGTTCCCCAAATTCCACAAAATAAGTGAACTGGAATTGCTCCAACTGGATCATCAAGTTTACATTTGTCTAGTAATGCTACTGAAAGAACAACAATTCCACCTGCTATTAAACCAATTAATATTGCAGTATGTGGTAGCATTTGATCTGCTCCAGCAGTAATTCCAACAAGTCCACCAAGAACTCCATTCATAAACATAGTTAAATCTAAATTCTTATATAGTATTCCGGACAAAACAGCTGCTCCAATACCACCTGCAGCTGCAGCTAAACAAGTTGTAACTAAAGTTAATGAAGTAAGTGCTGGATCTGCAGAAAGAACTGAACCGCCATTGAAACCAAACCATCCTAACCATAAAATTAAAACTCCAGCAGCAGATAATGGTAAATTTGAACCTGGAATAGCTAGTGGTTTTCCAGCTGAATCAAATTTTCCTTTTCTTGCACCTAAAAAGTAAATTACAACTAACGCACCCCAGCCTCCTACAGAGTGAACTAGAGTAGAACCTGCAAAATCATAAAAACCTAAATCCTCAGATATAAAAGTGCTAAAAAAACCTCCTCCCCATTGCCAAGAACCAACAATTGGGTATATAACAGAAACATATAGAAAAGCTAAAAGCATAAAAGAACCAATTTTAATTCTTTCGGCAACTGCACCTGAAATAATAGTTGCTGCTGTAGCTGCAAACATTCCTTGGAAAAGGAAATCGGTCCAATATGTATATCCACCACCTGCATAAGTTAATTGATCATAGTCAATACCAGGATCTAAACCGAATCCTGCAAATCCTAAAACTCCATCAATGATTCCAAATTCACCTGGATACATTAGATTAAAACCGAAACCGCAATAAACAAGAAGTCCCATGGTAATAACAAAAAAGTTTTTAAATAATATATTAATAGTGTTTTTTTGTCTAGTAAGTCCAATTTCAAGAAATGAAAATCCTAAGTGCATAAAAAAAACTAGTGCTGTACAGATCATCATCCATACGTTATTTGATGTTAATAATTCCATAATAATTTTAGTTTAATGATGTTTTACCTGTTTCTTTTGTTCTGATTCTATAAGCTTCCTCAGCTGGAAAAATAAATATTTTACCATCTCCGACTTCACCTGTAAAGGCTGACTCAAGTATTGCATTGATTGTTCTTTCAACAAATTCTTCAGAAACTACGATTGATAAATACCTTCTTTGAATATCTGCTGTACTGTATGCAACTCCTCTATACACATGCCCTTCTTTCTCATTTCCAACTCCAGTAACATCCCAGTAGGTGAAAAAATTTACCTCTACTCCGTGTAGAGCTTTTTTAACTTTAGAAAACTTTGATTTTCTAATAATTGCTTCTATTTTTTTCATATAAATTAAATTTTATGTTATTAAAAACTAGCTCCAAATACTAAAAATGCAGCTTCTGAATTTGGATTATATACAAATGATCCAAATAGTGGTAACGTGTAATCTTCTGTTATTTTAACATCCTTAGATCCACCAAGAGATATGTTGCATAATCCACTATCTCCGTTAACGTACCAAGCATCTTTTGAATCGTCACCGTATCCAATTGCTATATCTACTGGGCCTGCTGAAAAAGAAGCTTCAACATATAAAGCTTCTACATCTGTAAAGTAACCTACTAAAAGATTGATTGGTCCTAGTTCTGCAGAACCAGAAATTTCTAAATAATCTCCTTCAAAAAGTCCTTCTCCATCAATATAGGCACCTCCCTCACCTGGAAATGAATAATTTGTAAGAGTTAATCCGAATTTTCCAAAAGAATAACTTGCGTATAAATCAAGTTCATTTCCTCCTCCTGCTGCTGTTGTTGGAAAACTTCCCCAAGCTCCAACTTCCAAATCTCCTGAGCTTAATGACACCCATGGCTGGATGTGAGCTCCAGAACCAAATTGAGTTCCTCTCCAAACATATGAGCTGACTAAATCTGCACCTAGGTCTTGTGCTTTGGATTCATTTAATGTGAAAAAGCAAATAGCAATAAGAACAATTGAGCTAAATGTTAATGATTGTTTTTTTAAATTCATAATAGTAATTTTTAAGTTAATTCCAATTTTTGTTAATTAATTTTCATCAAAACTAAGAAAAGACAAAATAATTATTAATAAAAACACTTAATTAACTATTATTTTTACAAATAATGTAATTTGAAAACATTTAAAATTAAGAAATGATAATTGAGAGTGGTTTATTTTATCAAATTGATCAAATTTTGAAATTGATAAAACTTATTTTGATATTTGAATTCCAACAAAAATTGCAGCAAAGCCAATAATTATTGATATAAATGTGTAGAAAAAGAATGTACTAATTTCACCTGATTTCATTAGTTCGGCATTCTCATAAGCAAAAGTTGAAAATGTAGTGAGTCCACCACAAAAACCAGTTGCAAGTAAAATAGTTTGAGGAGAATTCATTTGATTATTTTTTATAGCCCAACCCATAATTAGGCCAACTAAAAGGCATCCTCCTATATTAGAAATAAATGTGTTTAGGGGAAGTTTGGAATTGTTAAAAAGAGAAATATTTGAAATAAGGTACCTAAACATACTTCCTAATCCTCCTCCTAAAAAAACTAAAAGTAATTGTTTCATGAAACACTGAGTTTTTTTAAAATAACTAATAATGAAACAAAACAAATAAACCCTATTATTACCCATCTTATTCCACTGTAAGAACCCTTAAGTCCTTTTAAATCTTTTTTGTAGCTCATAATTATAATTGCTACAAATGAAATAAAAAATAAAATTGCAAAAACTAATTGACCAGTGCTAAACATATTTAACTACTTTTAAGTAAAAATAATATTAAATACTATATGAAACATCAAATAGAAGCAGTTAAAATCTTTCACGAGGTATACAAACTTAGTTATAAAGAAAACCCTACTACTAATATTGGTTTAGATAAAATTAAATTAAGATTTAATTTAATGGCAGAAGAAAATCAAGAATATTTTCAAGCTGCAAAAAATAATGATTTAGTAGAAGTTGCTGATGCATTAGGCGATATGCTTTATATTTTATGTGGAACTATTATAGAACATGGTATGCAGGATAAAATAGAAGAAGTGTTTGATGAAATACAAAAAAGTAACTTAAGTAAATTAGGCGAGGACGGGAAACCCATCTATAGAGACGACGGTAAAGTAATGAAAGGACCTAATTATTTCAAACCCAATATTTCTAAAGTTCTGAATTAAGCTTTTATCCTCCAACCGTAAGGATCTTCAGTAATATTATATTGAATATCGTTCAGTTTTTTCTTTAACAAAAGACTCCAGGGATTTTCTATAGTAGGCAATTCAATTTTTTCGTTTTCATATCCAAAACCACTTATTGGTAAAACTACTACTGCGGTTCCGCTTCCAAATATTTCCTTCAAATTATTTTGTTTTGCTGCATTTAAAATTTCACTAACCTTTATTGGCCTTACTTCAATGTCTATTCCTAAATCCTTGGAAATTTTAATTAGACTTTTTCTAGTGATTCCATCAAGAATACTGTCGCTCGTTGGTGCCGTTATTAATTTGTCTCCGATTCTGAAAAATAAATTCATAGTTCCAGCTTCTTCAATATATTCGTGAGTTGAAGAATCTGTCCAAATAATTTGTTGATAACCTTGATTTCTAGCTAGAATTGTTGGGTAGAATTGTGCAGCATAATTACCTGCAGCTTTTGCGTAGCCAACACCACCCTTGGCTGCTCTACTAAAAGATTTCTCAATTTTAACCCTTACATCTCCAGAGTAATATGAATTAGCTGGAGCACATATGATCATAAATTTATATTCATTTGCTTCAGTTGCATTGATAGTATCTTCGCTTGCAAAAATAAACGGCCTAATGTATAAGGAATTCCCTAAACCAGGTTTTATCCAATTGTTATCGAGTTCCAATAATTTATTAAGACTATCAAAAAACAGTTCTTTTGGAAATTCAGGCATGGCTAATCTTACTGACGATTTTATAATTCGCTCATAATTATCATTTGGTCTAAATAGCCATGTTTTGTTATTATTATCTTTAAATGCTTTCATGCCTTCAAAGCATGCTTGGCCGTAATGAAAAACTCTGGCAGATGGACTAATAGTTATTGGTTCGTAAGGACATATTTGTGCATCCACCCACTCTCCATTGATATAATCACAAGTAAACATATGATCGGTAAATACAGATCCAAAATCTAAATTATCGAAATCAATTTGGTCAATCTTAGAGACTTTTATTTTATTAACTTTCATATAAATCAATTGTATTTAGCAAAATTACAAATTAACTTTGATTAATATTATTGATATTAAGAATGAAATATTTAATTACTGGAGCTAGCGGGTTAATTGGAAAAAAATTAGTAAATAAATTATTAGAACAAAATGCGTGTATAAATATTTTAACAACAAACAAGAATTTAAAATCTTCAAATAAAAATATTAATAAATTTTATTGGAATCCTGAATTAAATAAAATTGATTCAAACTGTATTAATGGAGTTCAGATAATCATTAATCTTGCAGGTTCTCCTATTGCCCAACTTTGGACAAAATCGTCAAAAAAATCAATTCTTTTAAGCAGAACTAACTCTGTTAAATTATTAAATCAAATTATATTAGAAAAAAAATCAAAAATTGATCATTTTTTTTGCGCATCAGCAATTGGGATTTATAAATCAGATAATTCATATACTCACAGTGAATCATCTCAAAACACATCAAATTCTTTTCTTGGTAACACAGTTAGTAAATGGGAAACATCGTGTGAAAAGTTAAAAGAACAAAAAATAAATGTAACAATTTTGAGAATAGGATTAGTATTGTCATTAAATGGCGGATTGCTAAAACCAATTGCACTATCGGTTAAGTATTTTTTAGGCACATGGTTTGGTAACGGAGGCAATATATATTCTTGGATTCATATAGAAGACTTAGTTGATTCAATTTTGTTTTTATTGAATAATAATAAAACTGGTATTTATAATTTAGTTGCTCCAAATCCAATTTCAAGTAAGTTGTTTACTTTGGAAATTAGTAAAGTTTTAAATAAAAAAATATTATTTCCTCCAATCCCTTTGTTTTTAATTAAAATAATAACTGGTCCTATGTCAGAATTATTTTTGTTTAGTCAAAATGTATCCTCTAAAAAAATTACAGCCGAAGGATTTAATTTTCAATATAAATCAATTTCTTCTGCACTAAATAATTTATTAAAATAATTTGATGACATTTTGACAAAATATTTAAAATTGGCAGTACTTTTGCATCCTACAAATAAATATTAAAAATGAGTAGTTCAAAAACCAAATCACCAAAGAAACCAACTCTAAAATCTCAGATAGAAACACTTGAAGTTTCTGTCAAAGATGAAAAAGATAAATTTTTGCGTTTATTTGCTGAATTTGAGAATTATAAGAAAAGAACTTCTAAAGAACGTTTAGATTTATATAAAACTGCTTCTCAAGAATTAATGACTGCTCTTCTTCCAATTGTTGACGATTTAAACCGAGCTTCTAAAGAATTCGAAAAATCAAAAGAAAAAAGCTTAATTGAGGGGATGTCATTAATTAAAAATAAATTTTCTGATGTTCTCAAATCTCAAGGCCTAATTCTAATAGATGTTAACAATGGTGATGATTTCGATGCCGAAATTCACGAGGCTATTACACAAATTCCCGCAGAAAATGATAAAATGAAGGGTAAGATTATTGACGTAATTGAATCTGGGTATAAACTTGGAGATAAAATTATTAGATATCCTAAAGTTGTAGTTGGAAACTAATTAATTAAATATGAAAGAAGATTTTTACGAAATTCTTGGTGTTAGTAAATCAGCCTCTGAAAGCGAAATTAAAAAAGCATACAGAAAAAAAGCTATTAAATATCATCCAGATAAAAATCCTGGAGATTCTCAAGCTGAAGAAAATTTTAAAAAGGCAGCTGAAGCATATGAAGTTTTAGGAAACAAAGAAAAAAGATCTAAATACGATCAATTTGGACATTCTGCATTTGACGGATCCGGAGGTTTTGGAGGTGCTGGAATGAATATGGACGACATTTTTAGTCAGTTTGGTGATATTTTTGGTAGTGCTTTTGGAGGTGGTAGTGGTTTTGGTGGTTTTGGTGGTGGATCACGAGTTTCGAAAGGTAGTAATTTAAGAATAAGAGTTCAACTCGAACTAAGTGAAGTAGTTCTAGGAGTTGAAAAAAAGATTAAGGTTAAAAGAAAAATTAAAGCGGATGGTGTCACTTATAAAAATTGTAATGCATGTAATGGTTCGGGTCAAGTAACTAGAATAACAAATACAATTTTGGGTCGAATGCAATCATCCACAACATGCCCAAGTTGCGGTGGCTCTGGTCAAGTAGTTTCAAATAGACCTTCAAATTCTGATTTAAATGGTTTAATTCTTAAAGAAGAAACAGTATTAGTCAAAATTCCCGCTGGTGTGGAAGATGGTATGCAATTAAAAGTTTCTGGAAAGGGTAATGATTCAGCTGGAAATGGTATTGCTGGAGATTTAATTGTTCTAATTAGTGAAAAAGAACACGATACTTTAAAAAGAGAAGGTAATAATCTTCATTTTGACTTATATATCAGTATCTCAGAAGCTGTTTTAGGAGTTTCGAAAGAAATTGAAACTGTAACAGGTAATGTAAGAATTAAATTAGAATCTGGAATACAATCTGGTAAAATATTACGATTAAGAGGTAAAGGTCTAAGTAGTATTAACTCTTATGGAAATGGAGATTTGCTTGTTCATGTTAATGTTTGGACTCCAAAAACTTTAAATAAAGAACAAAGATTATTTTTTAATCAAATGAAAGATAATGAAAATTTTATTCCCTCTCCAGAGAAGGGTGAAAAATCATTTTTTGAAAAGGTTAAAGATATGTTTTCATAACATTTAAGGCTTCTTAACTTTATATTTTATACTTCCAATTTTATATTCAATTTGATTATATTTAAAAAAATATTTTCTAATGAATAAGATTATTGATTTTCTTAACAAAGAATATTTTATAACAGATAGTATTAAATTTTCTATAGTAACTATTCTTTTTGTTACAATGATATTTTTATTGACTTATTTTTTATTAAAAATTGTTAAAAAAATAGCCACAAAGAAACTTGATGAAGAAAGAAAACTAAAATTTAAGTCAGTTTTTTCATTTTTAAATTCCTTTGTTTATATAGTTGTTGCTTTAATTACTTTTCAAAATTTCGGAATAGAACTTACTGGAATATTTGCAGCATCTGCAGCACTTTTTATTGGTATAGGTTTAGCCCTTCAAACTTTTTTTCAAGATATAATATCGGGAATTTTAATTTTAGCTGATCAGACTGTTCATGTTGGTGATATTATTGAAATTGACGGAAAAATTGGTAGGGTTGAAAATATAAAAATTAGAACTACAAGAGCAGTTACTTTTGATAATAAAGTTCTAATTATCCCTAATCATAAATATTTAACATCAACATTATTTAATTGGACAGAAAATGGAACTGTTTTAAGAGGATCTGTTTCAGTTGGTGTTGATTACAGTTCAGATGTAGAAAAAGTAAAAGAAATACTATTGGAAATTGCTGACTCTCATCCACATCTAATGAAGAATCCTACGCCTAATGTGATTTTTAAAAATTTTGGAGACAACTCTTTAGATTTTCAATTAATTTTTACTTATAATAATGGTTTTAGAGTAAATCTTATTGAAAGTGATATAAGATTTTTAGTTTATAAAAGATTTAAAGAAAATAATATTAACATACCTTTTCCGCAAAGAGTAGTTCACTTACAAAAATAAAATATGTCAAAAATATTAATAATTGAAGACGAAGAAACTATAAGAAGAGTTCTTAAAAAAGTATTACATCAAGAAGATAAGAATTATGAAATTATTGAAGCAGTTGACGGAGTTGATGGAGTTTCAAAAATAAATTCTAATAAATTTGATTTGATTTTATGTGATATTAAAATGCCTAAAAAAGATGGTATTGAAGTATTAAAACATATACTTAAAGAATGTCCAAATACTCCTACAATAATGATTTCGGGACACGGTGATCTGGAAACAGCTGTTGAATCCATGAGAATTGGTGCTTTTGATTATATTTCTAAACCACCAGATTTGAATAGATTATTAAATTCTGTCAGGTCAGCTCTTTTAAACAACAATTTTATTAAAAAAGGAAAGATTAAATCTAATAAATCAAATGAATATAATATTATTGGAGAATCTCATCCTATTTCTGAAATCAAAGTTATGATAGATAAGGTAGCTTTAACAAATGCTAAAGTTTTGATTCAAGGTCCTAACGGTTCTGGGAAAGAATTAGTTGCTCATCAAATACATCTGAATAGTTTAAGAAATTCTGCTCCTTTTATTGAAGTTAATTGTGCTGCTATTCCTTCAGAACTCATTGAAAGTGAATTATTTGGTCATGTCAAGGGTGCCTTTACCTCAGCGGTTAAAGACAAAGCGGGTAAATTTGAAGCTGCCAATGGTGGAACAATATTCCTTGATGAAATTGGAGACATGAGTATGTCAGCTCAATCAAAGGTTTTAAGAGCATTACAAGAACATAAAATTCAAAGAGTTGGAAGTGAAAGAGATTTAATTGTTGATGTTAGGGTAATAGCTGCAACTAATAAAAAACTACGATCTGAAATTGAAAACAACAATTTTAGAGAAGATCTTTTTCATCGTTTAGCTGTAATTGAAATAAATGTCCCCTCACTAAACGATAGAGTTTCAGATATTCCTTTGCTAGTTGAATATTTCTTAAAAGATATTTCTAAAGATTCAGGAACAGATATAAAATCAATGGATAAGGATGCGGTTAACAAATTAAAAGAATTTGATTGGTCAGGAAATGTAAGAGAATTAAGAAATGTTATTGAAAGGTTAATCATTCTTTCTGAAAAAAATAAAATAACCAAAAATGATGTTATTAAATATTCAAACAAATAATTAAATGAAGCTCTTTATTTCCACATACTTATTATTCTCTTCTTTTTTTATTTTTTCTCAAGATGATAAAGCTGTCATTAAAAATATTTTTGACACTACCATGACTTCTAGTTCTAGCTATGAATTATTAGATTTTTTATCGAATGAGATTGGACATAGATTATCAGGTTCATTAGGTGCAGAAAGAGCAGTTGAATGGGGTAGAACTGAATTATCTAAAATAGGGTTTGATAAAGTTTGGTTACAAGAAGTTATGGTACCTAAATGGGTCAGAGGACCTAAGGAATTTGCTTTAATTGAAACCCAACCTGGTATTACATTTAATGTGGATGTGTGTGCATTGGGTGGGTCAGTTGCTACACCCTCTGTAGGAATTAAATCCAATGTAATTGAAGTTAAGAGTTTTGAAGAATTACAATTACTTGGAAAAAAAGAAGTTGATGGAAAAATAGTTTTTTTTAATAGACCCATGCAACCAAATTTAATAAGTACGTTTCAAGCTTATGGTAACGCGGTTGATCAAAGAGTCAACGGTGCTGCTGAGGCTATTAGATATGGAGCTATTGGAGTCATAGTTAGATCTATGAGCTTAAGATTAGATGACATCCCTCATACTGGCACTATGAGTTACGGAAATCTACCATCGAGTAAACGTATACCAGCTGCAGCCATAAGTACAAATGCTGCCGAAAAGTTAAGTAAACTGCTAAAAATAAATCCAAATCTAAAGTTCCTTTTAAGGCAACAATGCAAAACATATGAAGACGTCAAATCTTATAATGTTATTGCTGAATTGAAAGGCTCTGAATTTCCAAAGGAAATTATTTTAATAGGTGGACATTTAGACTCCTGGGATTTAGGAGATGGATCTCATGATGATGGTGCAGGAATTGTACAATCAATGGATATTATAAATATTTTTAAAAAAATTAATTATAAACCCAAAAGAACAATTAGAATTGTTCTTTTTATGAACGAAGAAAATGGTTTGAGAGGTGCATTAAAGTATGCAGAAATATCGACTAAAAATAAATTGAATCATATTTTCGCTCTTGAATCTGATGCTGGAGGATTCACGCCCAGAGGATTTTCTTTTTCCGCAAGTAAAGAAAATTTTGAATTGATTAAGTCATGGAAAAATTTATTTGAGCCCTATTTAATACAATCTTTTGAACTAGGAGGAAGTGGTGCTGACATATCACCATTAAATAATAATAGAAATGTTTTAGCTGGATTAAGACCTGACTCTCAAAGATATTTTGACTATCACCATACTTCAATAGATACTTTTGATGCTATTAACAAACGAGAATTAGAATTAGGAACCTTTTCGATGGCTTCTTTAGTTTATTTGTTTGATAAATATGGAATTATAAAATAATTTGAACAGTGGAATCATTAATTGATTTAGATAAGTCGCTTTTTGTTTTTTTAAACGCTCTAGGATCTGAACTATTTGATGTTTTTTGGATGTTAGTTACTGATAAAAAATCATCAATTCCTCTTTATTTATTTTTAATTTATTATATCCATAAAAAACTATCAAATACTGAATTTATCAAATATTTAGTTTTGATAAGTATACTAATTGTATTCACAGATCAAACAAGTAACTTGTTTAAAGATTACTTTGAAAGATTAAGACCGTGCCATGATGAAACGATAAATGGTCATATTAGAATTGTTAAAGCTAGTTGTGGAGGACTATATGGATTTTTTTCAGCTCATGCTGCAAACTCTTTTGCTCTGGCTTCCTTTTTTTATTTTTCATTAAAAAGATTTTCATCAAATTTTAAATACCTTTTTTTATGGGCAAGTATAGTTTCTTACAGTAGAATTTATATTGGAGTTCATTTTCCAGCTGATGTCATATTTGGTTCATTTTTTGGTATTTTTTTGGGATATCTATTTTCAAAGGCTTCTTTTAAAACTAAATTTTGATGTATAATAGATTACAATCATACAAAACACTTTTTTTAAGAATTTCATTAGCATATGTTTTTTATTTTTTTGCAAGAGTGTTGTTCTATTTTTATAACAGCAATATGATTATCATAGAAAGTCTTCAAGAGTTCTTTTATTTGTGCTTTATTGGACTCACTTTTGATACTTCTGCTATTTTATATGCAAATGCCTTATTTATTCTAATATCATTAATTCCGTTCAAAAACTTTACTAATGAAAAGTTTCAATATAGAATTATGATATTATATTTTTCAACTAATTTAATTGCTTATTCAACTAATTTTTTTGATTTCATTTATTATCGATTTTCACAAAGTAGATTAACTACTAGGGTTTTTGATATTCTTGAAAACGAAACAAATAAAATGGCATTAGCAGGATCTTTTATATATAACTATTGGCATGTTTTTATATTCTTTTTTCTTTTAGTTTATCTTTGGATTTATCTCTATAAAAAAATTACAATTATCGATACTAAACCTATTTATGATTTAAAATTTTATATTTTCTCTACTTTTTCATCTTTATTAATAGTTTTCATTTGTGTTATTGGTGTAAGAGGAGGGATTGGAAATGCTACGCGACCTATAAACATGGTTGACGCTCATAGATTTGTTAAAAAGGGCATCCATGCTGACTTTGTGTTAAACTCTCCATTTAGTTTTATTCGAACTTTCAATAAGAACTTTTTTAAAAAGAAAAATTTTATGGATTCTTTGAAAGTAAATCAAATTTTAAGCCCTGTAAAAAAGGTAAATGATAGTATTTATTCTCAGCCGAATGTAATGATACTGGTTATGGAAAGTTTTGGTCGTGAATATATTGGTGCCTTTAATAAAAATAGAAATATTGAAAATTATGTTAGTTATACCCCTTTTTTAGATTCTCTTTCAAATAATAGTATGATTTTTACAAATGCTTTTGCTAATGGTCGTCAATCAATTGAAGCATTACCATCTATTTTAGCTAGTGTACCATCATTTAAAATACCCTTTACTTCCTCACCATATGCTAATCAAGAGATTCAATCTTTAGTTTCAGTCTTTAATGAAAAGGGTTATACTACCTCGTTTTTTCATGGAGCTCCAAATGGTTCAATGGGATTTTTGGGATTATCAAATATTTTAGGGTTTAATAATTATTTTGGAAAGAATGAATTTAACGATAATTCCTTGTATGATGGTTTCTGGGGAATTTGGGATGAACCATTTTTACAATATGTGAATAATACTACTAGTAAACTTAAAGAACCTTTTTTTTCCACTTATTTCAGTTTATCATCACATGAGCCATTCTATGTTCCAAAAGAATATGAAGGTGTTTTTCCAATGGGTGATGTTCAAATGCATCAAGTAATAGGTTATTCAGATAATGCATTAAGAAAGTTTTTTGAATCAGCTAAAAAAGAACCTTGGTTCGAAAATACTATATTTATAATTACAGCTGACCATACTAATCAGTTTTGGTATCCTTATTACTCCGCTCCAGTAAATAGATTTTCTATTCCTGTATTATTTTATCATCCTAATAATTCATTTAAAGGCGAAAATGATGTTTTAATGCAACAGATGGATATATTTCCATCAATAGTTGATTTGATAGGTTACGATAAACTTTTGAATTCTTGGGGTAGGAGTGTTTTTTCAGACTTAGGCCAACCATTTTCTATAAATTATTCCGGAACTGTATATCATTTTTCAATGGATAATTTTACTTTAGTATTTGATGGTAACGAAGTTATTGGAGTGTACGATATTGGTGATTATTGGTTGGAAAATAATATTATAAATGATAAAACTATTGATTTTTCTAAAGAGGAAATATATTTAAAAGCTTTTATTCAAGACTATATGGATAGAATAATTGACAAGAAACTTAATTATTTTAAAAGTTCTGAATAATCAATTTTAAACTTATTTATTCTTGGGGCTGAAACATTTAATATGTAAGGATTATATGGGTTTTTTTTCTTGTAATCTTGATGATACTTTTCAGCTAAATAAAATTCTTTAAATTTCATAACTTCTGTAGTTATTTTATAATAAGTTTTGTTAAACAATAGCTCTTTTATGGTGTTTTTAATTATTTCTTTTTCCTTCAAACTTTCATAAAATGCAATAGATCTATACTGAGTGCCTCGGTCGGGTCCTTGTTGATTTAAAGTAGAAGGATCGTGAGAACCAAAGAAAACTTTAACTAGAGTTTTAAATGTAATTTCATTTGGGTTATAAATAACTTCAATAGCTTCAGCGTGACCAGTCTTTCCTGTCATTACTTGTCTATATGTAGGATTAATGGTTTTTCCACCTGAATACCCAGAGTTAACTTCTTTAACTCCCTTTAAATTTTCATAAATACTTTCAACACACCAAAAACATCCTGAAGCAAAATATGCCGTTTTATATTTTTGATTATCATCTTTTGAATAAATGTTAAATATCAATAAAAGAGTTATGAAAGTGAATTTGTACATTCTATATGTTTTTTAAAATTTGAGTTATAAAACTATCCCAAGTTAATTTTTTCTTGAGATTAATTATATTATTTATAATATTATTTCTATCACTTTTTAAGGCAAAATTAATTTTTGAAGCTAATTCATTAACCCCTATGTTAAATAAATATCCTGTTTCATTATCTTTAATGAGTTCATTAAGTCCTTCAATATTAGATGAAACTGATGGTACTTCAAAATGAATAGAAAGTGAAGTAATTCCACTTTGTGAGGCTTTTTTATACGGAATTATAATTAGTTCAGATGAACTAAACCAATATTTTATTTTTTCATCGTCAACAAATGTATTTTTTATTATAATGTTTTTTGAAATATTTAGTTTTTCGATCAATTGATAATATTTTTTCATTGATATATAATTTTCACCAACAATCAATAGTTTTATGTTTGGATTATTTTCTAAAACTTTTGGAAAACTATGAATAAGAATTTCTAATCCTTTATACTCTCTAATTAAACCGAAAAATAAAATATATTCATTTTGATTATTTAAATCAAGTGTTTTTTTTGAGAATATTTTATCTGCTTTAATTCCAAATTTATTTGGTAATGGATGAAATAATTTAACACCTTTTTTTTCTTTGATGATATTTTGAATTTGATTTAAAACATTTTTCGAAAGAGTAAAGTATTTGTCAAGTTTACTCAGGTATAATTTTATTAGATATTTTTCTATTGGTCTTTTTTCGTGAGAAACTACATTATGTATTATTCCTATTTTTTTCACACTTTTACTTATAAATTTATTTATAAAGTAATAGCATGGCGAAAGTAATCCAGTCCAATATATTGTAATTATTAGATCGGGTTTTATTTTTTTTATTTTTTTTATTACAAAAACCCAATTAAATGGATTTACAGTATTAAGAATTCTGTGTGATTTCTGATTTATACTATTATCACTTTTTTGAAATTGAGTTTTCCCAGGAAATAAAAATGTTGGATATAAAAGTTTAAAATTTATTATCTCTACTCTGTGTCCCTTTTTTGTTAGTGATTCACATAGTTCTTTATTTGTATCAGAAATACCACCTCTGTATGGGTAAAATGGTCCTATTACAACTATGTTCATTTTTTTTAATTATTCATTAAAAATTACCCAATTTCCTTTTTTTATAAAATTTTCAGCTACTTTATATTTAATTGTTTTTGTCTCTCCATTTGTAACATTTTTTATTGTTACTTTTTCATTTCTACCAATTTTTTTCACTTCTCGAACTACTGTATCTACATAATTATTATTTTGAGAAACATTTTCACCTGCTTTTCTATTTTTTGATGCAATTTCATCACTATTTAATACTTCTTCTTTTGAAATATTTAGTTTTTGTTGTCTTCTAACTCGTCTATCTTCTCTGATGTTCGAAGGATCTTTTGAAGGAAGTTCTCCGTTAAATAAAAATAAAATTATGTCTTTGTTAACTTTTTCAATCATTGAACCAAACAATATATATGCTTCTTCTTTATATATAACTAGTGGATCTTTTTGCTCATGAACTGCTAACTGTACAGATTGCTTTAATTCATCCATTTTTCGTAAATGAACTTTCCATGCTTCATCAATAATTGCTAATGAAATATTTTTTTCAAAATCATTAACTAAAGTTTTACCTTCTGAATTGTATGCATTTTTTAAATTTGATACTACATTTAGTGTTTTGTTTCCATCAGTAAATGGCACTACAATTCTTTCAAAATTATTTGATGAACTTTCATAAACATTTTTTATAACTGGAAACACTTTTGTCGCAGAAGAAATCATTTTTGAATTATAATATTCAAATGCTTTTTTATATGTTTCTTTAAAAATTTCATTTTCATCCGTAGATTGAAATTCTTCTTCACTGTAACTAGAATTCATTGAAAAAAACCTAGTTATATCAAATTCATAATCTTTATAATTATTAGTTGACTTACTACTACTTACAACTATTTCACAGGTGTCATAAATCATACTGGCTATATCTACTTTAAGTCTTTCACCTTGTAAACAATGTTTTCTTCTTTTATAGATTATTTCTCTTTGAACATTCATTACATCATCATACTCAAGGAGCCTTTTTCTAATACCAAAATTATTTTCTTCTACTTTTTTCTGAGCTCTTTCGATAGTTTTAGTCATCATTGAGTGCTGTATCACTTCACCTTCTTCTAAGCCCATTCTATCCATCATTTTAGCAACCCTGTCTGATCCAAAAAGCCTCATTAAATTATCTTCTAATGAAACATAGAATTGTGAGCTTCCTGGATCTCCCTGTCTTCCAGCTCTACCTCGTAATTGTCTGTCAACTCTTCTTGAATCATGTCTTTCTGTTCCAATAATGGCTAATCCACCATTGTTTTTAATTTGATCAGAAATTTTTATATCAGTTCCCCTACCTGCCATGTTTGTAGCAATAGTAACTATTCCTGCATTACCAGCTTCTGAAACAATATCCGCCTCTTTTTTATGTAATTTGGCATTCAATACATTATGATTAATCTTTCTTATGGTTAACATTCTTGCTAATAGTTCTGAAATTTCAACTGAGGTTGTACCAATTAACACAGGTCTTCCATCATTGGATATTTTAGTAACATCTTCAATTACAGCATTATATTTTTCTCTTTTGGTTTTATATATAAGATCATTTTGATCTTCTCTTGCTATTGGCTTATTTGTTGGAATCTCAACAACATCTAACTTGTATATGTCCCATAATTCTCCGGCTTCAGTTATTGCGGTTCCAGTCATTCCAGAAAGTTTATTGTACATTCTAAAATAATTTTGAAGGGTTATTGACGCAAAAGTTTGTGTAGCATCTTCTATTTTTACATTTTCTTTAGCTTCAATAGCTTGATGTAGTCCGTCAGAGTACCTTCTTCCGTCCATAATTCTTCCAGTTTGTTCATCAACAATCTTAACTTTATTATCCATCACAACATACTCTGTATTCTTTTCAAAAAGGGTATATGCTTTTAATAATTGATTTAGGGTATGAATTCGTTCACTTTTAGTAGCAAAATCATTATAAACTTTTTCTTTCTCTTCAACTTCTTTAACTAATTCGAGTTTTTTACTTTCAATTTGTGTTAGTTCAATTGAAAGATTTGGTAAAACAAAAAAATTGGAATCTTCATTTTTATTTGAAATAGTGTCAATTCCTTTATCAGTTAATTCAATTTGATTATTTTTTTCGTCAATAACAAAAAATAAATCTAAATCAACTTTAGGCATTTCTCTATTATTATCTTGCATATAAAAATTCTCAGTTTTTTGAAGTAATTGTTTAATACCCTCTTGACTTAAGTATTTTATTAGTGCAGTATTTTTAGGAAGACCCCTAAAAACTTGTAAAAGATGAAAACCACCTTTTTCAGTGTTACCTTCAGCAATCAACTTTTTTGCTTTAGATAAAACTTGAGTTAACAAATCTTTTTGTTTTTTTACTATATCATAAATTCTTGGTTTTAGCTCATTAAATTCATGTATGTCCCCCTTAGGAACAGGCCCTGAAATTATCAGCGGAGTCCTAGCATCATCAACAAGAACAGAATCAACTTCATCAACAATTGAATATGCATGTTTTCTTTGAACTAAATCTTTTGAAGAGTGTGCCATGTTGTCTCTTAAATAATCAAATCCAAATTCATTATTAGTTCCGTATGTAATATCTGCGTTGTATGCTTTTCTTCTTTCCTCAGAGTTTGGGGAATGATAGTCAATACAATCAATACTTAATCCGTGAAATTCAAAAATTGGTGCCATCCAAGCACTATCTCTCTTAGCTAAATAATCATTAACGGTAACCAAATGAACTCCATTACCAGTAAGCGCATTTAAATACACAGGAAGAGTAGCAACTAATGTTTTCCCTTCACCAGTTTGCATTTCAGCAATTTTCCCTCTGTGAAGAACTATACCGCCAATCAATTGAACATCATAGTGGACCATGTCCCATATAACTTCTTTTCCAGCAGCATTCCATTTATTTGACCAAAAGACACTATCTCCGTCTGTTTTAACATAACTTTTTTCTGAGGATAATCTAAGATCGAATTCATTTGCTTTGACTTTAATTTCAGAATTTTCTTTAAATCTTTTTGCAGTTTCTTTTACAACAGCAAAAGCTTGAGGAAGAATTTGATTTAAAACTTCTTCAACTTTTTTATTTGATTCGTCGTTTATTATATCTATTTCGGTGTAATATTCATCTTTTTCATCAATATTAGCTGAAGATTGTATTTTGGAATTTAAGCTTTCAATTTTTGTATTAAAGGGACTTCTTGAATTTTTAATAAGATCCTTAAAAAAAATTGTTTTGGATCTAAGTTCATCGTGTGTCAAAGAAGAAAATTCTTTTTCGAAAGTCAATATTTGCTTTACTATTCCTTCAACCTCCTTTAAATCTTTTTTTGATTTACTTCCTACAAAAACGTTTAGTATAGAATTTATAAAGCTCATTATTATTTTTTTCTATTCAAATTTAAGTAAAAAAAAAGCCTCAAATGAGACTTTTTATAAAGTTTTTCATGGTTAATATTCATCTTCGTTCCAAAGATAATCTTCATCAGTAGGATAATCTGGCCAAATCTCAAGTATTGATTCATAAGTTTCCTCTTCTTCTTCTTCAATTTCCTGTAGATTTTCTATTACTTCTAAAGGAGCACCGGTACGAATACAAAAGTCGATTAACTCATCTTTATTTGCAGGCCAAGGTGCATCAGTTAAATAGGTGGCTAATTCTAGAGTCCAGTACATATTTTTAAATTATAATATTTGCAAAAATAATTTTTTATCTGACTCTTACAATATTTTATTAATAAATTTAATATTATTTTTTTTTTGCAAAATAAAATAAGAAAATAATTATGAAGAAAAATAGTGATACTCTATATATAAAATCTCCGTACTTTGCGTAAATAGTTAGTTGATCCGAGATTAATACTTTGTTATTAATTATTCCACTTTTTTCATAACTTATTCTATCAATTATATCACCTTTTTCATTTATTAGCGCTGAGATTCCAGTATTTGCACTTCTAACTATACTTCTTCTTAATTCAATAGATCTTAACTTCGAGTAACTTAACAATTGTTTGTGCCCTGGAGAATTACCCCACCAACCATCATTTGTTATAATAGCGATTAATTGTGCACCATTTCTAACATACTCTGTCATGTATTCTCCATACATAGACTCGTAACATATCACAGGAGCAACTAAAATTTTTGATTTTGTACTGAATACTGATCTTTTTTGTTGTGTTGCCCTTGTCATCACGGTACCTCCAAAATCCAATAATAAATTACCTAATAATGGTTCTAAAATTGATTTATATGGTAAATTTTCTACTCCTACTACTAACTTTGATTTATGATAAACTTGATTTTTATTTGAATTAATGAAGCTGCTATTATATATATCTACCCATGTACTATCTCTTAAATAATTAGAACTTTGAGTTTTTGTTTTAGAGGAATTATAAATTTTATAAAACTGAATTCCACTTATAATTTCTGATTTTTTTTCTTTTAAATAATTATCTAAATCTTTGTAAAACTGGGTGTTGAAAAAATCTTTTAAGGAATAGCCTGGGCTTTCTGAAAAATATGTTTCAGGAGCTATTATTAATTTGTTATTGAATTTTTCATCTTTAGTTGATTTTTTAAATTCTTGTAATATTTCAAAGTTAGTTCTACCATATTTTCTGTTATATGGATCTATATTTGGTTGTAAAATTATTATATCTACAAATTTTTCGTGTTTTATATCTTCCCTATAAATAAATAAAGAAATTATTATTGGAAAAGAGATAGATAATAAACCAATTGATAATTTTTTTAAATAATATTTATTGCTTAAATATTTATTTAATCCTTTAAAAAATATAAAGTTCACTAATAGAACCCATAAAGATCCCCCTAAAGTTCCTGTATATTCAAACCATTGAACAAATTGATGGGACTCTGAAAAAACATTTCCTAATATCAATGATGGCCATGAAAATTCCCAACTTAAATTGAATTTTTCATAAACAATCCATGATGATACAAAAAAAATAAATCCAAGTTTATCGCCTAATTTTCTTGAAACTAAGCTGTAAGAGGTAAAGACTAGAGCCATTAGTAAAGAATACAGAATTATGGCGAAAAACATTCCAAAAACAGTTGAATTAATTATCCACCATGATGTAATTAAGTTCCAAATAAAAAAACTCAAAAAACTATAGAAATATATTTGTAATAATGATTTTGTTCTTAATTCTTTTTCAATTAAAAGTAATGGTATGAATGCAATAAATATTAAAAAAACTATTCCATTTACTGGCCAGGATAAACCAAAAAGAAACCCGGATAAAATACTAAGTAATATATATTTTTTGTACAATTTTAAATTTATTTAATCTTTTACAAGTTAATAAAAACTCATTTCAAAATATAAAAGTATTTCTTGTTCCGATATAGTTTAAAATCATTAATTTTAATGCGTGAAAGTATTTAATTTTATTCCCAATTTCTTAACTCTTTCAAATCTTTTTTTTGGATGCATTGCTGTTGTTTATGGTGTAGTAGGAGATCTTGAAAAACTTGCCTTATTTGTTTCCTTAGGTCTAATTTGTGATTTTTTTGATGGCTTTTTTGCTAGATTACTTAAAGTTGATTCCAAAATAGGTGTACAGTTAGATTCATTATCTGATTTAGTTACATTTGGACTTACCTCCTCAGTAGTTATGGTAGACCTTATAGGTTCGTCTTCTTTTGTAATTGAAAACTCATCTAATTTTTTTATTTCTATATTACCTTATTCAGCCTTTTTAATCACACTATCATCCTCGTACAGGCTTGCAAAATTTAATGTTAGTTCTAAAAACACTAATTTTTTTGGACTTCCAACTCCCGCTAATGCAATTTTAATTATTTTTCTTCCTCAATTTATTGAGCGTTTTCAATTAGAGTTGTTTTTTGAAAATGTTTTTGTTTTAATGTTATTAGTTTTCTTTTCGTCTTATCTGCTCATTTCTAATCACAAAATGTTTTCATTGAAAATCAATAATTTAGAATTTAATCAGAACAAAGCTTTATACACTTTGTTTTTATCTTCATTAATTCTTTTAATTTGTTTTGGACTAGCGTCCTTTACAATTATAATTATTCTTTATATAGTTTTAAATTTTTTAAGAGCTATAGTCTAGCTTTTTTTTTCTGAACTCAAAGTTCTGACCGAGGTATAATTTTCTAACCATCTCATCATGTGCTAAATCTTCTGGCTTTCCAGATTTTAGAATATTACCTTCAAACATTAAATAAGTTCTGTCAGTGATTGCTAATGTTTCTTGAACGTTATGATCAGTAATTAAAATACCTATATTTCTTTTTTTAAGATGAGATATTATTTTTTGAATATCTTCAACAGCTATAGGATCGACTCCAGCAAATGGTTCGTCAAGTAATACAAATTTTGGATCAGTAGCTAAAGCCCTTGCAATTTCAGTTCTTCTTCTTTCGCCTCCAGAAAGTAAATCGCCTCTACTTTTTCTTATTTTTTGTAAATTAAATTCATTCAATAAAGATTCCATTTTTATAGTTTGTTCTTCTTTCGAGAGCGAAGTAAGTTCGAGAACTGCTTTAATATTGTCTTCAATTGATAATTTTCTAAATACAGAGGCTTCTTGAGCCAAGTATCCAATTCCTTTTTGAGCCCTCATGTACATTGGTAAAGTCGTAATTTCAGAATTGTCTAATGATATTTTACCTCCATCAGGTTTAATAAGACCTACAATCATATAAAAACTAGTAGTTTTTCCAGCTCCGTTAGGTCCTAGCAAGCCAACTATTTCACCCTGATTAACTTCAATAGAAATGTCATTAACAACTTTTCTTCCTTTATATGACTTGAATATTCCTTGAGCTGTTAACTTCATTTTTTATTTTTCTCTTTACTAATAACAAATTTAGAAATATAAATACTAATTTGATATAATATTATTATTGGAATGGCAACAATTATTTGACTAGCTATATCTGGTGGTGTAATTACTGCTGATAAAGTTAAAACAATTATTAAAGCAAATTTTCTATACTTAATCATAATTTCAGGCGTAACTACTCCAATTTTAGTTAAAAAATAAACTATAATAGGAAGCTCAAAAATTAATCCAGATGCTAACACAGAAGCTCTAACAAGTCCTACATAACTATCTAAATCAAAATCATTAAAAATTTCACTACTTACGGAATAAGAACCTAAGAAATTTATTGAAAGAGGTGTAACTATGTAATAACCGAACAGAACTCCTATAAAAAAAAGAAAAGAAGAAATAAAAATAAAACCTCTTGCATTGCTTTTTTCGTTTTCATATAATCCAGGACTTATAAAACTCCAAAATTGATAAATCACATAAGGAAAAGACATGATAAATCCAGCTGTAATAGACATCCATATGTGTGCTGAAAATTGTCCAGACATTGTCCTGCTTTGTATCCTAAAAGGCATTTCGCTAATACAAAAACTTTCATCTAAACCAATTTTATTAGAAATACTGCACAGTAATTCATATGTAAAAAAATCAATATTCTTTGGTCCAAACAAAATTTTATCGAAAATAAAATCTTTTGCAATAAATGCTATTGAACCAGTTAACAAAATTGCAAGTACTGATCTTAATAAGTGCCATCTCAAGTCTTCTAAGTGGTCTAAAAACGACATTTCTTCAATTGAATTATTTTTCATTAAAACAAACCTTCTTTTAAAATATTATGTAAATGAATAAGACCTAAATAATCACCATTTTCAGTTACAACAACTTGAGATATTTTATTTTTATTCATAATAGTTAACGCCGTTGAAGCTAAAGTTTGAGAATCAATAATAAATGGATTATTAGACATTAAATTTTTGGCTATTATGTCATTAAAATTTGATTGATTTGAGAAAACTCTTCTAATATCTCCATCTGTAATTATGCCTATTGGTTTATTGTTTTTGACAACAACGGCCGCTCCTAAAAGATTTTTTGTAATTACATCAATTATTGTTTTAAAATCATCGAATTCTAATAATTGAGGTTTTAAGTTTTTATTAATTATTTCATCAACTTTTAGGTAAAGTTTTTTACCTAACATTCCACCTGGATGATACTTAGCAAAATCATTTTCATTAAATCCATTAATTTTAGATAAACAAATTGCTAAAGCATCGCCAATCACAAGTTGTGTGGTAGTACTGGTTGTTGGAGCTAAATTATTAATACAAGCTTCTTTTTCAATATGAGAATTTAAAAAATAATCAGAGTTTTTTGCTAAATATGAATTTGGTTCTGAAGTTATTGAAATAATATTCACATTTCTTTGTTTTATGAAAGGAACTAAATTTTTTATTTCAGGTGTATTGCCGCTTTTGGATATTAAAATAATAATATCGTCACTTTGAATAATACCTAAATCACCATGAATAGCTTCGGCAGCGTGCATGAAAATTGAAGGTGTTCCTGTAGAATTAAATGTTGCAACAATTTTAGAACCTATAATTGCACTTTTTCCGATTCCACTTACTATAACTCTTCCACTAGAAGATTGTATTTTTTTTACTGCATTTTCAAAATCAGATGTCAAAAACTTATGTAAATTTAATATAGCGTTTCCCTGGTTTGTGAAACTATCTTTTGCAATTTTTAAAATATTCTCTTTTGAATTCAATCTTGTTTTTTTAAATAAGCTTTAAATGTTATATTTAAGAAGCAAATGTACAAAATACCTGTCTACTTTATAAAATGTCTTTAAAAATTGATTTAAAAAAAGAATTGAAGTCTTTATTTGGTTTTTCCGAATTTAAGGGAGA
This sequence comes from uncultured Bacteroidota bacterium, assembly GCA_902510655.1. Lineage (GTDB taxonomy): Bacteria > Bacteroidota > Bacteroidia > Flavobacteriales > Flavobacteriaceae > MAG-121220-bin8. The sequence goes on from CABXBY010000004.1 coordinate 47,144, forward strand.
GCAAGAGCAAATTATTTTATCCTTAATTAATGGCAACAATAATATGGTAATTATGCCTACAGGTGCTGGTAAATCATTATGTTTTCAACTACCAGCCTTGTTACTTGAAGGAACAGCTTTAGTAGTTTCTCCATTAATTGCTCTTATGAAAAATCAAGTTGACGTTGTAAGAGGGATATCTTCGTTTGATGGAATTGCACATGTTTTAAACTCTTCATTAAATAATACTGAAATTAATGAAGTTAAAAATGATGTTTTAAATAAAAAAACAAAATTATTATATGTAGCTCCAGAGTCATTAGCTAAACAAGAAAATATTGATTTTTTAAATCAGATAAATATTTCATTTTTAGCAGTTGACGAAGCACATTGTATCTCTGAATGGGGTCATGATTTTAGACCTGAATATAGGAACTTAAAAACTATCTTGAATAAGATTAATACTCAAATACCTATAATTGCTTTAACAGCTACAGCCACTGCAAAAGTACAAGACGATATTGTTAAAAATTTAGATATCAAAGAAGCAGAAGTTTTTAAGTCTTCATTTAATAGGCCAAATCTTTTTTATGAAGTAAGGCAGAAAACTGAAAACTTAAATAGAGATATTATATCATTTATAAAGCAAAGAGTAGGAAAATCAGGTATAATTTATTGTCTTTCTCGAAAAAATGTAAATGAACTTTCGCAATTTTTACAAGTTAATGACATTAATGCTTTACCCTATCATGCTGGACTTGATTCAAAATTAAGAGCAAAGAATCAAGATATGTTTTTAATGGAAGAATGCGATGTAATAGTTGCAACAATAGCTTTTGGTATGGGAATTGACAAGCCTGATGTTAGATTTGTAATTCATCATGATATTCCAAAAAGTTTAGAAAGTTATTATCAAGAAACAGGAAGAGCTGGTAGAGATGGAGGAGAAGGACATTGTTTAGCTTTTTACACTCACAAAGATATTGAAAAACTAGAAAAATTCATGTCAGGAAAACCGATTGCTGAGCAAGAACAAAGTTATTCTTTATTAGATGAAATTTCTGCCTATGCCGAAACCTCCATGTCTAGAAGAAAGTTTTTGTTGAATTATTTTGGAGAAGATTTTGATGAAATTAACGGAGAGGGTGCTATGATGGATGATAATATGAAAAATCCTAAACCTAAATTAAAAGTAAATAATGAAGTGTTTTTAGTTTTAGATTTAATTAAAATTACTAAAGAACAGTATAAAACCAAAGATTTAGTTGCTTACCTAACAGGAAAAGAAAATAATTTACTAAGATCTCATAATGTTATGAACAACAAATTATTTGGATCAGGAAAAAATAATGATTCAGTTTTTTGGAATTCATTATTAAGACATTTGATTGTAAATAATCTATTAAATAAAAATATTGAATCATACGGTGTATTAAAATTAAATGAATTATCAAAAAAATATTTAGAAAATCCATATGATTTTTATATTTCAAAGAATCACGAGTTTCATATTCAAGTTAACTCAATTTCAAACAAAAAAAATAGATTTTTAAATGATAAGGAACTATTCAAAATTCTTATTTCGGAAAGAAAAAATATTGCTAAATTAAAAAGTATTCCACCGTATGTTATTTTTCAAGAATCTTCAATTGAAGAAATGTCTTTTAAATACCCAATAACAATTGATGAATTAAAAAATATTAATGGTGTTGGAGAAGGTAAGGCCAGAAAATTTGGAGCTACATTTCTTAAAATTATATCAAATTATGTAGAAGAAAATGAAATTACCAGACCAGAAGATCTAATTATTAAATCAACAGGAACAAATTCCTCTTTAAAATTATTTATCATTCAAAGTATTGACAGAAAACTTCTTCCAATTGACATCGCAAATGCCAAAGGCTTAAATTTAGATGCACTTATGCAAGAACTTGAAAAAATAGTGTTTTCTGGCACAAAACTTAATGTTGATTACATGGTTGATGATATTTTTGATGAAGATCAAAAAGATGAATTGTTTGATTTCTTTATCGAATCTGAATCGGACGATATAAACATTGCGGTTGATGAGTTTGACAACGATTATGAAGAATTTGATTTGCGATTATACAGGTTGAAATTTATAAACGATATATCAAATTAATTTTAAATTATTTGTAACATTTTATAAAGTTTAATTTATCTTGCGCCGTAATTAAATTTAAAAAAATGCAAGAAGGTTTATATGCTCAAATTAAGACTAATAAAGGTGAAATATTATTAATACTTCACCATGATAAAACACCTGGAACAGTTGCTAATTTTATAGGTCTTTCAGAGGGTAAAATAAAAAATTCCCACAAACCAATTAATACTCCATACTATGATGGTTTGAAATTTCACAGAGTAATTCCTGATTTTATGATTCAAACTGGTTGTCCTAATGGAACTGGAACCGGAGATCCTGGTTATAAATTTGATGATGAATTCCATCCTGAACTTAAACATAATAAGCCAGGTATATTGTCTATGGCCAATTCTGGCGCATCAACTAATGGTAGTCAGTTTTTTATAACCCATCTAGCAACGAACTGGTTAGATGACAAGCATACTGTTTTTGGTGAAGTAGTTGAGGGATTGAATATTGTTAATGAAATTAAACAAGATGATGTAATTGACTCAATTACGATACTCAGGGTAGGGGATGACGCTGAAAAATGGAATTCCGTTGATATATTTAATAATTTTAAAGCAAAAAAAGAAATTCGCATTAAAGAAAGACAAATAAAAGAGCAACAAATTATTGAAAATTTATCAAAAGATTTTGAAGTAACCTCCTCTGGTTTAAGATATAAAATTTTAAATAAAGGTAATGGAGATTCCCCAGTTAAAGGAGATAAAGTTAAAGTTCATTATAAAGGAATGCTAATTGACGAAACAGTTTTTGATTCTTCATATAAAAGAAATCAACCTATTGAATTTAATGTTGGAATTGGTCAAGTTATACCTGGCTGGGATGAAGGAATTATGTTGTTAAAAAAAGGTGAAAAGGCAAAATTTGTTATTCCATCAAATCTTGGTTATGGTGAAACTGGTGCTGGAGGAGTTATTCCTCCTAATGCTACACTAATTTTTGAGGTTGAGTTGCTTTAGTTTTTCCACTTAATATTACACCCAATACTGGGTTTTTGTTTAGGATTAATTTCTTTTAAATTAATCAAAGCGTTGAGCGCATTTCTAACATCTATTCCTGTTACTTCAATATTGTTTCCTGGTCTAGAATCATCAAGTTGTCCTCTGTAAACTAATTTATTAGAATCATTAAAAATAAAAAAATCTGGTGTACAAGCAGCATCGTAATTTTTTGCAACTATTTGAGTTTTATCATATAAATATGGAAAAATAAATTTTTCTTTTATTGCATTTTTTTTCATTTCAGTTGGAGAATCTTCTGGATAATTAATAATATCATTACTGGAAATAGCAATAAATTTAATACCAGAGTTGAGGTAATCGTTAGCAATTTGGACTATTTGTTGATTTATATGTTTGACAAATGGACAATGATTACATATAAACATAACTAAAGTTCCTTTTTTACCAAACAAATCATCTGATTTCATTATTAAATTAGATTTAACATCTAACAGTGCAAATTTTGGAGCTTCAAAACCTAATGGGATCATAACTGAGGGTGTTCTTGCCATATTATAATATTTTTTTCAAATTTAAATCTATTTTGTATAAATTGCACATAATTCAATACAGACATGCAAGAATTTATTTATTTTTTTGAAAATATTTCATCATTACAAAGATCATTAATTCTGGTAGGAGGAATTACTTTTTTTTGGTCTATTGAGTCCTTAATTCCATTATTTAAATTTAATTATTCAAAATTAAAACATGCTCTTCCTAACTTGTTTTTTACTTTGACAACTGTGTTAGTAAATTTTTCTTTAGCATTTATTCTTTTATTAGTTTCTGACTGGGTTTCAATTAATGGCTATGGTTTGTTAAATTATCAAAATTTATTACCATTATCGGCCTACCTTATTCTGGGAGTTATTTTTCTTGATCTGATTGGAGCATATCTTCCTCACTTTGTTCAACACAAAGTAAAGTTTTTATGGAAAATTCATTTGGTCCATCACTCAGATCATAAAGTTGATACCACAACTGCAAACAGACACCATCCTTTTGAAAGTATAATTAGATATGTTTTTACTTTATTTGCTGTTGCAATTTTAGGTGCTAACATGGGACTAGTTTTCTTATATCAATCTCTTTCTGTTGTTTTATCTCAATTTAATCATGCTAATATTGATATAAGTCCTAATGTAGATAAATTTTTAAGCTATATAATTGTGACTCCAAATATGCACAAAATTCATCATCACTACATGTTACCTTACACTGATTCCAATTATGGAAATATTTTTTCTTTTTGGGATAGACTATTTGGAACCTTCAGTTTTTTAAATCCTTCGAAAATAATTTATGGTGTAGACACGTACTTTAACGAAAAAGAAAATCAAAGTATTAGAAGTTTATTGTACAGACCTTTTGAAAAGCATAAACCACCATCAAATTAATTATTCTACATAATCTTTGAGAAGAATATTGCATTCATT